>MGSR01000062.1:0-6251 GCA_001798565.1 Deltaproteobacteria bacterium RIFCSPLOWO2_12_FULL_60_16 | reverse complement strand
CGTGGCAACCGCCGGCCCGGCCCTGTACATGGTCTTGATCGGGCCGGCAGCGCGCGCCTGGGCTTTTCCGGTGGCGCATCAGTTGCGCGCCAGCGGGCTCCGTGTGGAAATCGAGGGGGAGGAGAAGAGTCTCAAGAGCCAGATGAGGCGCGCCGACAAGCTGCGGGCGAGATTCGCCTTGATCGTGGGTGACGACGAGCTGAAAAATCGCAAGGCGATCCTGCGCGATATGGACAGCAAGGAGCAGTGCGAGATAGATCTGGAGCGGATCGCGGATGAGATTATGCAGCGGCTGTCAGCCGAGGATTAAAGAATGACCAGTAACCAATAACGGGTAACGAATTATGGAGCGGATTTTCACGGATCATCTCGGGGATTGGAAGCGGAGCTGCTATTGCGGCGAGCCGCGCGCGGATGGGGTAGGCAGGGAGATGACACTTCTGGGCTGGGTGCAGAGCCGGCGCGACCACGGCGGTTTGATCTTTGTCGACCTGCGGGATCGCACCGGCATCGTGCAGATCGTTTTTAACCCTGAGGTCAATGCGCCCGCGCACGAGAAGGCCAGGCAAATCCGCTCCGAGGATGTGCTGGCCGTGCGGGGCTTGCTGACGCACAGGCCGCCTGAAACGGTCAATGCCTCTATCCCGACCGGCGCGGTGGAGCTCGTGGTGCGCGAGGTGCGGCTGCTCAACGCCTCGCAGGTCCCGCCGTTTCCGATCGAGGACGAGACCGACGCCAACGAGAATACCCGCCTGAAATACCGCTACCTGGATCTGCGCCGGCCGCAGAGCCTGTCTCATCTGCTGCTGCGCTATCGGATGACGAAGAAAATACGGGACTACCTGGACGGTCACGGGTTCATCGAGGTGGAGACGCCGGTGCTTACCAAGAGCACCCCCGAGGGGGCGAGGGACTATCTCGTTCCTAGCCGGATCTATCCGGGAAAATTTTACGCCCTGCCCCAGTCCCCGCAGCTCTTCAAACAGATTCTGATGGTGGGGGGATTGGACCGATACTTCCAGATCGTCCGTTGCTTTCGGGACGAGGACCTCAGGGCGGATCGGCAGCCGGAGTTTACGCAGCTCGACGTGGAGATGTCCTTCGTGCAGCCCGACGATGTGATCCAGGTGGTGGAGGGGATGATGGCCCTACTCTTCAAAGAGCTCAAAGGGATCGCGCTGCCCGCGCCCTTCCCGCGCCTATCCTGGGAAGAGGCGATGTCGCGCTATGGAACGGATAAGCCGGATCTCCGCTTCGGTCTCGAGCTGAAAGATTTTTCCTCCTGCTTTGGCGGCTCTCAGGTCAAGGTCCTTTCCGGCGCCATCGAGAGGGGAGGAATCGTCCAGGGCGTGGCTGTCCCGGGCGCGGCTACCCTGTCCCGCAGGGAGCTCGACGAGCTGACGGCCTTCGTTGCCAACTACGGCGCCAAAGGGCTCGCCTGGATCAAGCTTACGGACAACGAATGGCAGTCCCCGATAGCCAAGTTCCTCTCCGACAAGGAGCGCGGTGAAATCCTGCGGCTCACAGGCGCGAAGAGCGGTGATATCATCTTTTTTGTGGCGGACGAGCCGAAGGTGGTTCGCGAGTCGCTCGGGAACCTGCGGCTCCACCTGGGAGAGAGGCTGGGGCTGATCCCGCAGAACGACTATTCTTTGGTCTGGGTGGTGGATTTTCCGCTGTTGGAATACGATGCCGCGGAAAAAAGATGCGTGTCCGTCCATCACCCCTTCACGGCGCCGGTGGAGGAGGATCTGCATCTCCTCGAAAAAGAGCCGCTGAAAGTCCGATCGAAGGCCTATGACCTGGTCCTGAACGGGGTCGAGATCGGCGGCGGGAGCGTGCGTATCCATCAACCGGCGCTCCAGCGCCAGATCCTCGGCCTCCTCGGCATCGGAGCGGACGAGGCCGAGGCAAAATTCGGTTTTTTTCTTGAGGCCTTGGGCTTCGGCGCGCCGCCGCATGGCGGGATCGCCTTCGGCATCGACCGCCTGGCAATGCTGCTGAGCGGCGCGCGCTCGATTCGCGAGGTCATTGCCTTTCCCAAGAGCCAGCGGGCGGTCTGCCTGTTGACCGACGCGCCGTCATCTGTTGATCCGAAGCAGCTCAAGGAGTTGGGGATAAAGATAGAGTAGGGATCTTAGTTCTGAGTGGTGGGTTATGAGGAAGCCCTTGAATTTAAAATTAACAATTAAAAATTCAAAATTACTTTTCTTGTGCGGTGTGTTGTTTTGGTCCTGCACCCTGGGTCCGGGAAATTTCTCGAGCAGCCATTCCACCGACTTGCAGACGAGAACGGTGCGGCGGATCGCGGTCCTGCCGCCGGAGTCTGTGACTGCCGGCGCGAGAGCCCAAGCCCCGGCTGGACCGTCTCCGGCTCCGGATAAGGGCGGCAAAAGGGAGCCCGCGGCTCTGTTAAGCGACCTCATCTACTCCGTAGTAGCGGCGCTGCCGCGGTGGCAGATCGTCTCGGACCGGGAGGTCCGGGAGGTGCTCACCATGGTTCCGGGAGGCGCGCAGATCAGCCGTGTGAAAAGGCTTGGCGAGCTGGTTTATGCCGACGCGGTTTTCTCGGCTCGGATAGTGCGCTTCCGCGAAAGGGTCGGCGAGGAATGGGGCGCCCGGAGCCCGGCGTCGGTAGCGTTCGTCGTCGACCTGTGGGATGTGAAGCGAGGCGACATCATGTGGTCCGGTCAATTTGACGAAACCCAGAAGCCGCTTAGCGAAAATATTTTCGCTCTCGGTGAGTTCACCCAGAGGGGCGGCAGATGGCTGACGGCCGAGGAGCTGACCCATGAGGGCGTAAAGAAGGCGATGAGCCAGCTGCACCAGATCCTCTACCCGCGGGCGGCGAGCTAATCGGGATTCTCCGGTCAACTTTTCAAGAGGATGCCGATGCCCGCGCCCAGCGCATAGGTTATAAAGGATAACAGCGTCAAACTCTGAGCCGGGATCACCTGACGGGTCGATTCGGGATCGCGCAATAAGATCCGGCAGGCGCATGCCGTAGGGATCAGGAACAGCCCGCCCAGCCAGACACCCCGAGGGAGCCCCGCCAGCGGCAGAAGCGCGAGACCGATTGCGGCGATGGTGTTGATACCCACGAAGGCGCGCGCCGCCTTGGACCGCCCCAGCTTTACCACCCAGTTGCCTCTTCCCGATGCCCGGTCGGCTTTGTAGTCGGGAAACTCATTGATCCAGAGAAATGCCGCGATCAGCAGACCGAGCACGGTAGCCGGCAAGATCAAGTCGAGCGTTATTGTGCCGCGCTGCACGAGATAGGCGCCGGCGGCAATGAGCGGACCATAGCACAGGCCGACGCTGAGCTCCCCCAATCCGCGGTAAGAGAGCCTGAGCGGCGGCGCATTGTAAAAAATGGCGCACGCCAAACCGACCATCCCGAGCCACAGGACAGCCGGCTCCCGGTACACGGCAACGATCAGGCCGACTCCAATGCCGAGCAGGTAGCTGACAAGTGAAATCCCAATGGTCTGGCTGCGGGTGAGCAGATGGTCCACCAGCACCCGCTTTCCGCCGGAAAAAGGGGAGCGGTCTTCGGGCTCGACCGCCCGATCGGTTCCGAGGTCGAAGATCTCACCCGAGGCGTTCTTGGCAACTTCGATGGCGAAAATTCCCAGCACGGTTATCGCTAACCAGCCCCAGGAAATCCCTCCATCGCGCGCCGCCGCGCAGGCGCCGAGAAACAGAGAGGCGAATGAGGCCAGGGAAATTTTGGGATCCGCCAGTCTCCAGAGACCCGACCAAAAAGCCGCCATTCTATCTCCGTGGGCTCGCCTTCTATTAGGGCGGCAGCTCGACCCGCAGCGGCTTTCTAAGAGCCGCGCCCAGCCGGCTCCCCAGATCTTGCAGCCGCTTGGTCCCGCCGCGGTCCAGCAACACGGTCTCTCCGTTGTCGAGAACCAGCCGCAGGGAAGGGACCGGGTGGCTCTGGGCGGCGGAGGAGCCTGCCACGGCAAAACCGCTGTAGACCTGATCGACGCCGAGCCGCAGGGCCGTTACTTCGTCATAGCCCAAATCCAATGTAGTCTTGCGAAAGATGCTGCTCTTGCGGAGCGTGATCCGCCCTTCCTTGTGGTCGAGGAGAACGCTCCTGCGCAGGGATATGAGAAACGCCGAGATGCCGAGCAGGATCAGATTCATCATCGGGAAATACCAGAGGGATCCGGCCGGCCCCGCGAGGCCGCGCTGACGGATGGCTTCGACAATCGGCAGGGAGAGAAAGAGTAAGGCGAGCGCGATTCCCAGGCAGAGAAAGGCGGGAAAGCGCGGCCCGCGCCACGCCAGGCTGATTCCTTCCCTGTCTTCCGTCTCGACGCGGAAGCCGAGCCGGTTCCCGACCGCCTCGAATTCGGCTGGATTGCCTTCCATTTTTAGGCAGCAGCCGATAGGCAACAGGCAATAGTAAGCAAAATTAAACTAGGCTTTGGGCTCCGGATTCTTCTGGGCGCGATAAAAATTTCTAAATCGATAGTCTTTGGATCGGGAGAGACCCCGATAAGAGCCGAAGCGCTCCTCCGGGCTGTCCACCTGGTCCAGGAGCTCGACCGGATTGGCCTCGCTTTCGAACAGCCGGATCTTATCATAGACGGTGGAGCGCTCGGCCGGAAGGCGGCCCATCTCCCGGATGAGGCCGCGGAACTGAGAAGGCTTCATCAGCTGGCCGTAGCCGGCCCCGGCGGCCGTGGATATGCTTTCGTTGATCAATGTCCCCCCGAAGTCGTTGGCGCCCGCCATCAGGCTGATCTGGGAGAGCTTGGGTCCTTCCTTGACCCAGGAGACCTGCAGGTTCGGGATCCAGTTGTTGAGCATGAGGCGCGACACGGCATACATCTTCATCACTTCGGCGCCGCTGGCGCCGCTGCGCAGGCCGCCGATCTTTTTCCGGTGATAGATCGGCGCTTCATCGAAGACAAAGCTGAGCGGCACAAACTCGGTGATGCCGCCGCTCTTTTTCTGAATCTCACGCAAAATTCCCAGATGAGCGGCCTTGTGATGGGAGTTTTCGATGTGGCCGTACATGATGGTCGACGTGGTCGGAATGCCCAACGCATGAGCGGTCTCGATCAATTCCACCCATTGGGCCGTGGGGATGCGTCCGGGCGAAATCCGGTCGCGCACCTCGTCTACCAGTATCTCGGCGGAGGTCCCGGGCAGGCTACCCACGCCGGCTTCCTTGAGCGCGAGAAGATAGTCGCGCACCGTCACCCCGGCGAGCGTCGAGCCGTAGAGCACCTCCTCGGGAGAAAAGCCGTGGATGTGCAAGTCGGGGAGAGTCTCTTTCAAAGCCCGGCACAACTTTACATAGTGCCAGCCGTCCATGCCCGGGGCCAGGCCCGCCTGCACGCATATTTCGGTCGCTCCCAATTCCCATGCCTCGCGGGCGCGCCGGAGGATTTCTTCGAGCGGCAGAAAATATCCCTCCTCCGCCAGGTGGCCCCGGCTGAAGGCGCAGAAGCCGCACGCCTTGACGCACACGTTCGTGAAGTTGATGTTGCGGTTTACAACATAGGTGATGACATCGCCGACGCTCTGTTTGCGCAGGTGATCCGCGGCCGCGGTGATTGCGAGAAGATCCGCGCCCGAGGCGTCGAACAGCAGCACGGCCTCGTCCACGGCGATATCCTCCCCGGCCAGGGCGCGGTCCAAGACGCGGCCGACATCGAGCGCGACGCCGGATAGAAGAGAGTCGAGCGAGCTTCGCGGCGCGGAAGCGGTCATGGCGCGACTCTATCCATTCGTTCGGTGAAACACAACAAGATCCCGGCCATTCTGACTTGGGCTTCTATCTCGCTGTGCCGTAGCGGGCGAGCTCCTGGAGATAGGCGAGGGTGGAAAGGTCGCGCATGCGGTCGAGGAATACCTTGCCGTGGAGATGATCCCATTCGTGCTGAATGACCCGGGCGTGAAAACCCGAGGCAACCAGATCGAGCTGCTTGCCGTGGCGATCGCACGCCTGGACGCGGATGCTCTTGTACCTCGGCACTATACCTCGAAGCTCGGGGAGGCTCAGACAGCCTTCCCAGTCTTCTTCCGTCTCGTCGGAGAGGGGGGTGAAACTGGGATTGACCAGCACCGTCAGGGGAACTCTCGGCTTGTCCGGGTAGCGCGGGTTGTCCGCCACCTCCAGGACCGCGATCTTTTTTGCCTCGTGCACCTGCACGGCGGCAAGCCCGACGCCGTCGTATTCCTTCATGGTGGCGATCATGTCGTCGATCAATTTCTGCAGCGCCGGG
>MGSR01000061.1:12421-13164 GCA_001798565.1 Deltaproteobacteria bacterium RIFCSPLOWO2_12_FULL_60_16 | reverse complement strand
GAACTAACGGCTTTAATTAAAGTGGTGATTGGATGACTCTGTTCTGCAGAAAGATCCCGATCGTCTTCTCGCTGGCCATCTGGTTCATCGTATGGGAGCTGGTCGGCCGGGCGAAGCTCTCGTCCATCATCCCGCCCTTCTCCGACGTGGTCGCCGCCGGGATCACGATCCTGCCGACCGATAAGTTCAGCGCGGCGGTGGTCATTTCCCTGCGCTCCTTCGCCATCGGCATGGGACTCTCCATGGCGATTGGAATACCCGTCGGCGTGCTGATAGCTCGGGTAGCGAGCCTCGGCAGGATTCTTGGCTTGTGGGTCAATATCTTCGTGAGCGCGCCGATCTCGGCGCTGGTGCCGATCCTCATGGCAGTGATCGGCATCGGCGAGACCACCGTGGTCGTCACCGTCTTCCTCTTCGCCGTTTTCGTCATCATCCTAGACACCCAGGTCGGCGTCAGACAGGCGGACCGGTCACTGGTGGAGATGGCGCTCTCGTTCGGCGCGCGCCGCTCCCAGCTCTACACCAAGGTGCTGCTGTTAAGCGCCCTGCCGGAGATCCTGGCGGGCCTGCGTCTGGCGGCAATCCGGGGCGTGAAGGGGGTCGTGATCGGACAGCTCCTCGTGGCCATCATGGGCGTAGGCGAGCTCTTCGAGCTCTATTCGCAGTATTTCCTGATGGAGGAATTCTGGGCGCTGGTCGTTATCGTTTTCATGTTCGCTTTCGCGGTCTCCGAGGCGATCGCC
>MGSR01000061.1:11761-12289 GCA_001798565.1 Deltaproteobacteria bacterium RIFCSPLOWO2_12_FULL_60_16 | reverse complement strand
CTTCGGCGGCGGCTGCTTCTGGTGCACCGAGGCGGTCTTCGACGAGCTGCGCGGGGTGATCTCGGTCATGCCCGGCTACGCCGGCGGCAGCCTGAAAAATCCGACGTACGATGACGTCTGCGACGGGCGGACCGGCCACGCCGAGGCGATCCGGATCGAATTCGACCCGAGTGCGATCTCTTACAGGGATCTCCTCACGGTCTTCTTCGCCACGCACGATCCGACGACGCTCAACCGTCAAGGAAACGATGTCGGCACGCAGTACCGGTCGATCGTCCTCTACGCGGGCACGGAGCAAAAAAAGCAGGCGGAGGGGCTCATCCAGGAGCTCAACGACTCTTCAGCGTTCGGCGAACCCGTCGTCACCGAGGTAAAGCCGCTGGGAGATTTCTACGAGGCCGAGGACTACCATCGCAAATACTTTGCGAACAATTCCTACCAGCCCTACTGCCAGTTCATCATCAGCCCCAAACTTCAAAAGCTCCACAAGCGGTTCGCCGATCTGCTCAAATCCCACGGGAAATGATT
>MGSR01000061.1:8888-11744 GCA_001798565.1 Deltaproteobacteria bacterium RIFCSPLOWO2_12_FULL_60_16 | reverse complement strand
GCGGTAATTCGTCGCCATCTTTTTCGTCTCGCCATTGACCTCCTTTTTTTCCCTTGACGCACGCCGCCGATTCACCCTATTTTAGGCCGATTTACGTTCACGGAGGAAGGCGATGAAAACACCTTTTGCCAAGGGTCCCGTCCGCTGGTTGGCTCTGTTGATGGCCTGCGGCGTTTTGTTTGTCACCCCCGTCGTATCAGCGGCCGACAAGCTCAACGCCATCTACACCGCCCGGGTGATGTCCCAGTCCATGCCCTGGGTCGCCCAGGAGGCCGGTCTGTTCAAGAAGCACGATCTGGACGTCCAGCTGATTTTCGTAACGCCCGGCGCGCCCGCGGTTGCGACGATGCTGACGGGCGACAGCGAGCTGTCGATACAGGGGGCCGGCGCGCTCTCTCGGGCCCTGGTTCAGGGAAACAAGGAAGTCGTCTTCATAGGCGGGATAAAAAATGTCCTGACCCACAGTTTCTTGGCGAAACCGGAGATCAAAAAGGCCGAGAACCTCAAGGGAAAAAGGATCGGCGTGTCGCGCATCGGCAGCAACCCTCACTACTTCGCGGTCCAGGCCCTGCGCCATTTCGGTCTGGAATCCCGCGATGTCAGCTTCATCCAGACCGGCGGCGCGCCCGAGACCCTGGCGGCGCTGGTCGCCCAGGGCATCGACGCCGCGGTACTGACCTCGCCTACGGACAGCCAGGCCTTGGGGCTCGGCTATCGGTATGTCATCTACGGTCCCGATCTCCGCATCCCTTATGCGGCGACGACCTTTAACACCCGCCGCTCCGTTATCGCCAAGCGGCCGCAGGTGCTGGCCCGCTTCATGCGCGCCATGGCGGAGTCGGCAAAGATCCTGCACACGGACAAGGAGTACACCTTTAAAATCCTCCAGAAGTATCTCCGCGTCAACGACCGGAAGATTCTGGAAGCCGCCTATAACGCGGAAATCACAGCCTTGGAACCGAGATTGGCCTTAAAGCTCGACGCGCTGCAGGCGAATCTCGACGAGATCGCGCCGGTGGATCCGCGGGCGATAAACATAAAGCCCCGGGAGTTGGTGGATAGCCGTTTCCTCGACGAGATGAACAAGAGCGGCTTCTTCGACAGGCTCTGGGGCGAGAAGAAGTAGCCTTCGGGTGGTCTTCTGGGACGGGGAAACATAGCGAGCTGCAAGTAGAATAGCGCGGCGAAAGGAGGGCTGACCGTGGCCAAGCTGCGACATTTCGCGCTCTATACCGGTGATCCGGAGGCGACCGCCGCCTTTTACAAAAAGGCCTTCGACATGACCGAGGTAGGCCGCACCAAATCGACCTTCGCCGACGGCATTTTTTTGAGCGACGGCACCCTCAATCTCGCGGTCCTGCGCTACAAGGACCCCGAGGCTGCGGCCCAGTACGGCAGCTCGTCCAAATTCGGCATGAGCCATTTCGGCTTCTGGGTCGAAGATATCGAAGGGACGCGGAGGCGGCTGCGCGAGCTCGGCGCCGAGTATATCGACACGCGCGACCCCCAGGCCGCGCCGATGGGCTTTTTCGAGGAAAAATGGAAAGGCCCTGACGAAACGGTGATCGACATCACCGACACAGGCTGGGTGGGCGCCTTGCCGCCGTCGGAGAAATAGGTCGCGCGACATCCAAAGTAACCCTCTAAACCGATACAGAAATTGAAGAAGAGAATCCGTTATGCTGATCACCTTCAGTTGCGGCTAGGGCTGCGGCGAATCCCGAAAAACCTGCCCAGGAGTGTCTTCAATAGAGCAAAAGAGCATTTTTATGATAGGATTACGGGTAACTTCGTGGCCTTGGCTAAGGCCCGGTACGCCGGCAAATTGAGAGAAATGATGGTTGCCTATTCGGGAAAGCCAAATCAGGTCATATTGATTACCGTGCACCCTTTGAAGCCCCATCAGAAGGCGAACAGAATTGCGTCAGGAAGGTGGGTTCCCTATGAAACAGAAAAGAAAAGATCCGCTCGTTAAATACGACCCGACAAGCGATGTCCTGTACATCGCGACACGGAAGGGACTGGAGGAGGAGTTCGCGGAGGTCGCCCCGGGGGTCAATGTGGAGCTGGACCGGAAGGGCAATGTCTTGGGCGTGGAGATATTACGGGCCTCTCATACCCTGAGGGGCTTTGTGAGGTCATTGGCCAAGAGACATGATGCCGCATAGGTCCACGGTTGGCGAGCATGCGCCAGGAATAGGGAATACGTCCCACAAGTTTTGTCTGAGGAAAAATGGAAAGGCCCCGACGGAACGGTGATCGACATCACCGACCAGGGCTGGGTGGGCGCCTTGCCGCCGGCGGGCAAATAAGTGATCGACTAACTTCGACACGATTTTGAGCATCCTTCTAGGGAATCGGAGGATCAGTTTATGGGACTGAGTCTTGAAAAGGCAACGATCATCGTGGATAAGGCGCTGGCCAAGGCGAGGGAGATGAAATACCGGCCGATGTGCGTAGCGGTGCTGGATGATGGCGGCCATCTAAAGGCGTTAAAAAGAGAAGATGGGGCAAGCATCTTGCGCCCGCAGATCGCGACCGGAAAGGCGTGGGGCGCCCTCGGCATGGGGGAGTCGAGCCGCCAGATCGGCGAGCGGCTCAAGGACCGGCCGTCGTTCTTGGGATCTCTGTCCGATATGTCGGGCGGCAAGGTGGTGCCGGTGGCCGGCGGGGTCTTGATTCTTCAAGGCGGCGCGATCATCGGCGCGGTAGGAGTAACCGGCGGCACATCCGACGAAGATGAGGCCTGCGCCATCGAAGGGATCAAGGCGGCCGGCCTGGAATTTAAAGCGTGATTTCTACCCGGCGACGCGCGGCGCGCCAGATACGCCGCTAAATTTCCACTTGACGCCGTGC
>MGSR01000061.1:0-8881 GCA_001798565.1 Deltaproteobacteria bacterium RIFCSPLOWO2_12_FULL_60_16 | reverse complement strand
TGTATTAATAAGCCCTTTCAATCTGGGTTCGCCGATCCCGTCACATCTTTGATTCGTCCTACATCAGCCCGGACTGGGTTGCCCCGGCCTGCCGTTTTTCTCTCGAAGGGGAGTAAAACCCGCAGCTGCACAGGCTGGCAGGTCGTTGAGTTGTTTTTCGCACGTCGAGACTTAGAAGGAGGGCTAAATGAAAAACTATAGGGTTGTTTCGGCCGTGTCTTTGGCTGTTCTTCTCTTTGGAGGGACCCCTTACTTCACCTCCAATCTCGAGGCGCAGGGCGAGCCCCACTACAAAGGTAAAACAGTCAAAATTGTCGTCGGCTTCACGCCCGGCGGCTTTTACGATCGTTGGGCCCGCCTTCTCGCGCGCTATTTGCCCAAGCACATCCCGGGCGGTCCGGAGATGATCGTCCAGAACATGCCGGGAGCCGGTGGCATGATCTCCGCCAACCATATCTATACCGTGGCAAAACCCGACGGCCTGACCCTCGGGATGATCAGTTATGGCGCTTACCTGGATCAGCTCGTCGGCCGGAAGGAGGTCCAGTACGACGTGCGCAAATTCCTGTGGATCGGCTCTCCGGAAAAGAGCGAGGTTCTCATGTACGTGCGGACGGACACGCCCTATCAGTCGATTGAAGATATCCGTAGGACGCCGGAACCGCCCAAATGCGGCTCCACCGGCACCGCTGGCACCGACTACATCCTGGCCCGGTTGCTGGAGGACACCCTCGGCTTGAAGATCAACACGGTGCTGGGCTATCCCGGCGGCAGCGAGATCGATATGGCGGTGGAGAAGGGTGAGGTGCAATGTCGCGGCCTGACGGCCGCGCCCTTCTTCGGCCGCGAGCCGTTCCTGACCTGGCGGAAAAAGAATTTCGTGCGCGTCCTGCTATACGGCGGCCAGAAAAGGGATCCGCGGATTCCCGATACGCCGACTATCTACGAAATATTCGATAAGGAAAAAACGCCGGAGGAGGGCCGCCGCGTGGCGGACGTGATATTGCGCGGCGGGGATTTCGGCCGGCCGCTGATCGCCCCGCCCGGGACCCCGCAAGGCATAGTGAAAGCATTGCGCGAGGCTTATGCAAAATCGTTGAAGGACGAAAACCTGCTGGCCGAAGCCAAGAAGGGCCGGATGGAAGTCGAACACGTGAGCGGCGAGGAGCTGGAAAAATTGGCGGTAGCTATCGTGGATCAGCCCCCGGCGGTGATCGCCCGGGTCAAAAAGGTCTTAGGGAAGTGAAACTGATAGAGCGCGGGACGGTAAACTGAAACAAATCCCGGGCTCGAGCTATTGATCTAGTGTTCGCTCTGCCGCCGGTTGCCGACGGGCGCCTGAAGTTTTGCAGCGGCGGCCAGGCGGGACGCCCCAGGAGTGCGCGCCAGCCACTGGATCAAGATCAGGGCCGCGCCCAGGACCAGGCCGACGCCGTTGCTGGCCCAGGTCAAAGTCGCGTGTTTACCCGCGTCCACGATTGGAATAAGCAGACCGACGGCGGCGATAAGGAAAAGTATCCGCCGGACCGGGCCTATGACGCGAAAGAGATAACCCACCAGCCCGACCCCCAATAGAGCTGTCCCGAAGATCGCTGTTGCCACGGAGAGCGCCACATTCTCCCACGGCCCCAACAACAGCAATGTCGGTGAGAATACGAAGAGAAAGGGGACGACGTACGCCAAGACGCCCAGCCGAACGGCCTCCCAGCCGGCCCGAATCGGGTCGGTCTTCGCTAAAGAGGCGGCGGCGTAGATCGCCAGGCATACCGGAGGCGTGATCATGCTCAGCATGCCGAAGTAGAAAATGAAAAGGTGAGCGGCGATCGGCACGATTCCCAGCTTGGTAATCGCCGGAGCCACCAGCACGGCGAGCAAAATGTACACCGCCGTCGTGGGCATTCCCATACCCAGAATCATGCTGACAATGGCGGTACATAAAAGCATCAGGATAGCGCTGGTTTCGCCGATGGTCGTTAAAGTAAGAGTCAAGGTGAAGCCGAGACCGGTGAGTTGCAGGACACCGATGACGATGCCCGCCAGGCCGGTAATCGCCGCGATGTCCAGCAAAGCGCGCCCGGTATTGTGCAGCAATTCGATGAGCGTCTTGGGCCTGAGCTGGACGCCGGGAGTGAAAAAACCGGCGATCAGCGCCGAGAGGATGGCAAAGGAGCCCGCCCCCTCCGCCCGCCGCGGGATGATGAAAAGAAAGATCACCAGCACACTCAAGGGCACCAGAAAGCTCGCCGATCTGCGCATGGCGGAGCCGAGGGACGGCAGCTCGCGCGGCGGCAGCCCGCGCAGCCCCTCCCGCCCCGCCAGCAGATCCACCTGGACAAACAGGGCGACGTAAAACAGCAGGGCCGGAACAAAGGCGGCCAGGGCCACCTGGGCATAGGGAATCCCGAGATACTCGGCCATCAAGAAGGCCGCCGCACCCATGACCGGCGGCATGATCTGCCCGCCGGTGGAGGCGGTTGCCTCCACTGCGGCGGCCACCGGCGGCGCATAGCCCGATTTTTTCATCATGGGGATGGTGAAGGCGCCGTCCACCACGACATTGGCGACGGCGCTGCCGCTGATGGTGCCGAACAGGCTGGATGAGACGATCGCCATTTTGGCCGGCCCGCCGCGGAACCGGCCTGTCACCGCCAGGGCAAAATCGCTCAAAAAGGCCGCGCCGCCGACGGCGTAAAGGGTTTGTCCGAACAGAACGAAGACCAGCACGATACCGGCCGCGACCTGGAGCGCCTGGCCGAGCATGCCGTTGGTATCGAGGAAAAGGTAGGTCGACAGGCGGGCGAGCGACCATCCGCGCCCGTAGAACGCCCCGGGAAAATAATTGGCAAAGAGCGCATAGAACAGAAAAACTCCGACGATGATGATCAGGGGCCAGCCCACGAGCCTGCGGCACGCCTCGGCCAGCAGGAGCATGGTGAGGCAGCCGAGGATCACTCGATCCGGAGAAATCTCACCCAGCGAGTAGACAAGCTTAGGGTACTGGATGAAAACATAGAGGCCGATAGTGAGGCCGATCGCTGCCGCGACCCGATCGTACCATGGAACCCGACCCCGCGTGCCCTCGGCCCCCTCCGGCACCGTGAGAAAGGTGGCGCACAGCGCCAATCCGAGAAATAGCCCGATGTATTGTTCGGGAAAGACCATCCAACCAAGGCGCTGAGGGACATCCATGAGAAAAAAGACGCCGAGCGCCGGAATGGCGATGAGAACGGAATCGGCAAGCCAGGCGATGGGGCCGGTGAGACTCCGGCAACGAGCGGACTCCTCGAGCTCTACAAGGGTGCTTGTTTCAGCGGTCGATGCCATTTCCGCTACTGGCAGATCTGCTTCAGCCGCGCTTCGTGCGCACCACCCCAGATACCCGCCTCCTTGTAAAACTTGACGGCCCCGGGGTGATAAGGCACCGTGAAGTTGGTGATCGCCTGAGTCTCTTTGGTCCACCTCTTAAACAGAGGGTGCTTGGTCTGCAGGTCGCCGATATTGTCCCACCAGACTTTCGCCAGGGTGTAAACGGTCTTCTCGTTGACCTTCGTCGAGCCTACCAGCTGAAGCGGGTAGCCGACGACATAGGTGTCTCCCTTGATGCCGGTCGCCGGGGGCGACTTCACAATCGAGGCGCCGTACCTGCCGAGGACAGCCTTCGCGCTATCCGTGTTCGGCATGCTGGGAAATCGAATCGGCTCCATGGCATTGGCCTCTTCGACGATCCCGATGCCGATGCCGGTCATGGCCACGTCGACCTTCCCTTCCGCGACCCACCGGATACCGTCGTTGATGTTGGAGACCCGAACCTGGGTGACGTCGCTCGGCTTCACTCCCACGGCTTCCATGATCGCCAGTTGCCAGGTCATGTTGATCGCGTGGCCGCCGTAGTCCCAAGCCATGCGCTTGCCCTTCATGTCGCTCAGCTCTTTGATATCCGACTTGTCGCGGACGAGCAGCCCGACCGTAAAGGGAAAAACGCCTCCTGAAACCACGCGCAAGCTCGCCGCCGGCTTTTTGTAATTCCCAGTTCCTGTTTGCGCCATGTAGCTGTCCAGGATGTTCATGATGCCAAACTCCAACTCGCCGTTCTGGAGCAGGGGGATCCAGGCGTTCGGGCCGTTATAGGGCTGTACTTTGGCCGCGATCGGAGTCGCCTTGCTGGCGACGGCGGCGAGACCGGCCGCTAGGGAGTGGGCGCCGGTGCCCGCCGGGTTGGTGGCGATCGAGACGGTCCTCGGCAGGTCATTGCTCTTGTCGGTCACCGGACCGCAATCCAGCCTGGGCGACGCCCCTGACGCGCCGCGTTGCCAGAGCGGTAGCAGCAAAACTCCAAGCGCCATCGCCATCAAGAAACCGTCTCTCACGTGCTTCATCTTTTTCCTCCTTTGCTAAAAGCGGGTCTATAAATAGTCCATGGGGCAAGCCGTCGTCAAGGAGAAAAACCGCAGTTGCATCAGGCCTCGTTATCGAATATTTTCGGGGAACGATGAGCCGCGAGCAGCGCGAAGTGGTCATTGTCCACAGCTCGGATCTCCACCTGGGCGCCGACTACAGCGCCGGCCAGTCCCGCCCCGATACCCTGTCGGTTTTGTGCGAGGTGCTGGCTGCTGCTGCGGTCGCGCGCGCCGACCTCTTGATCCTGGCCGGCGATACCTTCGAGAACAACCGCCTGCCATCCCCGCTGCTCGAGCGCGCGGCCGGGATGATGAGCCAGTTCAGCGCGCCGATCGTGATCCTGCCCGGCAATCACGACCCGCTCACCCCGGACTCGCTTTACCGGCGCGGCGGGTTCGCCGCTGTTCCGAACCTCTGCGTGCTCGGCCTCACGGTCGGTGAAGCGGCGCCTTTTCCGGCCCTCGATCTGGAGGTCTGGGGGAAACCGCATCTGGACTATGCGGACATGTCGCCGCTCTCTAACCCGCGTTCCCGTTCGACGCGCTGGCAGCTTGCCGCCGCGCACGGCCATTACATCGACGGGAGCGAAGAGCCGGGCCGGCTGATCGCCTCCTGGCTCATCCGCCGCGACGAGCTAACCGCTACCGGCGCGGATTACGTCGCCCTGGGACACTGGAACCGGGCGGCGCGCGTGGGCGATCCGGAGAGCCGCGCCTACTACTCGGGCTCTCCTGACTATGCGGGCACGGTGAATCTGGTTCGGCTGAAGCCTGACGGCGCGGTGGAAGTAACGCGCGCCCCTTTGCGCCCCTCGCCGGCGCTGTTATAAGAGAAAGAGCGGGAGGAAGAGCGATGTTTCTTTCTAACAAGGAGAGAGAGAACCGATATCGGGCGGTGCGCCAGCGCATGGCCGAAGCAGGGCTCGATGCCATCATCGCCAGAGGGTCGAGCGCGGTGCGCGGGGATGGAGCGGCATTTCGCTTCCTGACGGCCTTTCCCAATATCAACATTCCCCTGGTCTGCCTTTTTTTCAGAAACGAGCAGGAAAAGCCGGTCCTGCTGGTGGAATCCCGCTTCCAGGCGATGCGGGCGGAAAAACAGTCCTGGGCGGAAGATATCAGGCTGAGCACTAATTTCTTCCAAAGCTTGACGGAGGTCCTGAAGGAAAAACGGCTGGAGCAGGCCGCTATCGGCATCGATGGGCTGCACAACTTTCCTTTTCTCTGGGGCCAGAAAATCGAAGAGTCTTTCCCCGGTATCAGGCTTACCGAGTTTGGCCCCGCATTGAAAAAATTGCGCGCCTACAGAACTCCCGAAGAGGTCCGGCTGGTCAAAAAATCCGCCGTCCTGGTGGACCGGGCGTTTACTGAAGGAATCAAACACATCAAACCCGGAAAGACCGAATGGGAAGTCATGGCCCGCATGGATTTTATCTTGAAGAGCAACGGGGTGGAAAAAAGCTTCAACATCATCTCTCAGGGGCCCAAAGTCGACGCCTATGTCCCGTCCGCGAGAAAGATCGCCAAGAAGGGGACGGTGTTCACCGAGCTCACGGCCTGCTACGGCGGCTATTGGACCCAGCTCGCCCGCGCCGTCTCGCTGGGGAAGCCGGACAAGCGATTGGTCAGGCTGCACCAGGTGGCGGTCCGGGCGATCAAAGAGGCGCTGCCCTATTTGAAGCCCGGCTATAAGGTCTCGAAGCCCATGTCGGTGATGGAAGAGTACGTCAAAAGCTCCGGCCTGGGTTGCACGCCGGTCTACGGCCATATCGTCGGGATCGACATGGTCGAGGACCGCCCGTCGCCGCAGAACCAGACGGAAGTAGTCCCCGGCATGGTCTTCATCGTTCATCCGTGGCCCATACTGGACAACAGCTCGCTGCTCTGGGGAGAGACCTATCTCATTACGGAAAAAGGGAACCAGCGGCTTAACAAGGTCGGAGACGAACTAATCGTGCTATAGGAGGCGTTCAAAACGTTCAAGCCGTTCAACTCGTTTAACGATTTGAACGAATCAACATTTGAACCATTTGAACGTTTTTTTGAACCACAATGGTCCTGATTACCGGCGGACTCGGTTTTCTCGGCGCGAACCTGGCAAGACTGCTGTGCGACGCCGGTGAGCGAGTCGTGCTTACCAGCAACCGCAACGTCGAGGTTCCGTCCCTGCTCGCCCCCTATGTGGATAAGAGCCTCAGGATCACGCCTCTGGACATAACCTCCCTGGAAAACGTCTCGCAGGCCATCCGGCAATTCGGTGTCAAGGCCGTTGTGCATGCAGCGGTCAGGTCCGAAAAGGGCAATACCACCCTCTACCAGGCGACGCATGTCAATGTCACCGGCACCATCAACGTGCTCGAAGCCGCGCACAGGGCGGAGATCAGGAGAATTATCTTTATTAGTTCCGAAGCGGTCTATCAGGGCATGCCCGATGCGCTTCCCTACAAAGAAGAGGAGAGGCTATTCCTCACTGCCGACCGCTTCATCCCCGGGACAAAAAAGGCCGCGGAGATTCTCTGCCATATGTATGCCGGCAATTGCAGCCTGGAAGTCATTTCCGTGCGCTTGACCCGAGTCTATGGCCCGCTTTATCGAGGCATACGGAACCTCGCCGGCCACATGGTCGAACAGGCCGCAAAGGGTCTGCCCATAAGCCTGGACAACCAGGATCCCGACGAAGCCCACGACATCCTTTACGCAAAAGACGCGGCGAGAGGAATCATGCGGTTGCTGAACAAACCTGCTCTGGCCCATCGAATCTACAATCTCGGCTCCGGCAGACTGACCACGCTCAAGGAGTTTGCCGCCGCAATAAAAACATCATTGCCCGAAGCCGGGATCCATCTGGGAGACGGAGCGGGTCCCCTGGTGTCGACAAAAACTCCGATGGACATCAACAACTGCGTCGATATCTCGAGGATCCGCGACGAGACCGGCTTTACGCCGGAATTCGACTGCTACCGCGGCGTGGAGCACTATCTCCTCTGGGCGCGGCAGGGAATCTACCGGTAGAGAAAGGACGAACTTATGAAAACCCTCGTTCAAGGCGGATACGTAGTCGGTTTCAACGGCAAGGAGCACGAAATTATCAAAGACGGCGTCGTGGTTTTTGAAAACGACCGGATCTTATTCGTCGGCAAGCAGTACTCCGAGCCGGTGGATAAAAAAATCGACGCCAAAGGCTGTCTCGTCTCGCCCGGCTTCATCGATACCCATTTTCACTCCGGCATCAACGCCAGCGACTATCTCCTCAACGAGCCCGGGAAGCTCGACTACTTCGCCGCCAATTACCTGGCGCACGGCGCGCCCACCCGGGAGGGGGCCAAGCATGCCCACTTGAAAGACGTCGACGTGGGCCAGCGCTTCTCGCTGATCCATCTGTTGAAAAGCGCCGTCACCACCACTTTTGAGATCGGCGGACCGGGAAACAACCCGGAGGCCTACGTCGACATGGTCGACCAGGTGGGTATTCGCTGCTACACCGGGCCGAGCTATAAAAACGTCAATTTCTATCATGACCGCGAGGGGCGTTTGGAATACGACTGGGACGACGAACGGGGAAGCGAGGGGCTAAAAAGGGCCATTGCCTTCGCCAAAAAGTTCAACGGCGCGTGCAAGGGCCGGATCGGGACGATGCTCTTTCCGGGCCATGTGGACTCCTGCACTCCCGATCTTCTTAAAGAGACGAGGAAGGCCGGCAAAGAGTTAGGCGCGCGCGTCCAGGTCCACGCGACCATCAACCTCTTCGAGTTCCACACGGTGATGCGGCGCGACCGCTGCACGCCCATTGAGCTGCTGCACAAAATCGGCTTCCTCGATCCGCAGGTCTCCCTCTCCCATTGTATCTTCATCAGCGGCCATAGCTGGCTCGCCTATCCCTACGGCGACGACCTCAAGATCATCGCCGACTCGGGCGCCTCAGTCGCCCATAGCCCGCTCAAGTATCTAAAGCTCGGCATTACCATGGAATCCTTCGACCGCTACTTGAAGGCGGGCATCAACATGGGCATCGGCACGGACACCTTTCCCAAGGACATTATCTCGGACATGCGCTACGCCGCGCTCTGCTCCCGCGTGGCCGAGAAGAGCTTCGTCGCCGGCCGGCCGCGCGACGCCTTCAACGCAGCGACCCTCGGCGGCGCGAAGATGGCCGGCAGAGAAGATTTAGGAAGGCTCCAGAAAGGGGCGAAGGCCGACATCTCGATCGTCAATCTCAAGGATATCGCCTTCGGCGCCGTGCGCGATCCGATCAAATCTCTGGTCGAAACCGCCGTGAGCCGGGATGTGCGCACAGTGATCGTTGACGGAGAGATATTGGTTGATAACGGCAAATATCTCCGGCTCAACGAGGACGAGCTGCTCGACAAAGTCCAGGCCAAAGGCGAAGAGGTATGGGCGAGCGTGCCCAAGTGGCACTGGACCGGAAAGAGCGTGGACGAGGTGATGCCGCCGGCGTTTAAGATGAGTTAAAAGTGCATCCCCAT
>MGSR01000060.1:6302-6444 GCA_001798565.1 Deltaproteobacteria bacterium RIFCSPLOWO2_12_FULL_60_16 | reverse complement strand
CAACTCCGTGGGGGTTCAAGTCCCTTCTCCGGCACCAATCCTCCTCCTAAACGACGCGGCGTTTCTGTTTGACCTTCTCTCCCGCCGGAGATATTTTCCCGGTCACATAATTTTTTCTGATCTAAGGCGTGAAGGGAGGAAA
>MGSR01000060.1:0-6191 GCA_001798565.1 Deltaproteobacteria bacterium RIFCSPLOWO2_12_FULL_60_16 | reverse complement strand
CATCGCTCTGAATCCAGGGGCAAGCTACCGCGGGCTGCACGACTCCCTGGTCAACTTCGGCCACGGCGAGCCGCCGGAGATCATCCTCTGCACCCATGAGGAGATCGCGGTTGCCCTGGCGAACGGCTACGCCCGGGCGACGGGCAAACCGATGGCCACGGGCCTGCACAACATCGTCGGGCTCCAGCACGCGGCCATGGCGATCTTCAACGCCTGGTGCGACCGCACGCCGATCCTCAATCTCGGCGGCGGCGGGCCGCAGGACGCCACGCATCGCCGCTCGACCGACTGGGTGCACACCGCCCTGGTCCAGGGCAATCTGGTGAGAGATTTCGTAAAGTATGATGACCAGCCGCAAAGCATTGAGGCGATTCCCGAAGCCTTGCTCAAGGCCTACCGCATCGCCACCACGGAGCCTAAAGGACCGGTGTATATCTGCCTCGACACGGACGTGCAGGAGCGGGAGATCAAATCACCCCTGTCCGTCCCGGACGCGAGCCAGTTCCGCGCGCCGGCCGCGCCCGCGCCCAATCCGGAGGCGCTGCGCGAGGCGGCGGATCTGCTGGCAAAGGCTCAATGGCCGGTGATCGTCGCCGGCGAAATCGGCCGCAACCCGGCGGCGCTTCAGTTGCTCAGCGAGCTTGCCGAGATGCTTGCGGCGC
This sequence comes from Deltaproteobacteria bacterium RIFCSPLOWO2_12_FULL_60_16, assembly GCA_001798565.1. Taxonomy (GTDB): domain Bacteria; phylum Desulfobacterota; class Binatia; order UBA9968; family UBA9968; genus UBA9968. The sequence continues at coordinate 5,529 of MGSR01000060.1, read as the reverse complement.
CGGTCATCGATATGGAGGGACGCTTCGCCTTCCCCAACACCCACCCGCTCAATCTCACCAACGCGCGCGAGCAGGCGCTCGGCGAAGCGGATGTTGTTCTTGGGCTGGACGTGCCGAGCCTGGGCGTTCCGTTGGGGCCGGCAGTGAGGGAGCGGGAAGCGTTTAAGCCGGCGCTGCGTCCGGGCGCCAAAATCATTCATATCACCCTGCTCGATCTCGAGCGCCAAAGCTGGGTGAGCGACAATATGTGGCTCCTGCCCGTTGCGGTGCCGATTGCCGCGGATACGTTGGTCGCGCTGCCGCAGCTGATCGAGCTGTGCCGCGGCCGGCTAGGGACGGATGCGAAAAAACGGATCGATGGCCGGCGCGCCAAGGCGGAGGCGATGTTCGCTGAGGCAAAAAAGCGCTCCCAGGCCTGGATCGAGCAGGGCTGGAGCCAAAAGCCGATATCCTCCGCGCGCCTGTTCGGCGAGATCAACGCGCGCGTCAAGGGCAAATCCTGGGCCCTGGTTCATGCCCACACCAGGCGCTGGCGCGAGGCGCTGGAGGTGACGGAAGCCGGGCACGGGATCGGCGGCGGGCGCGGCGGCGGCGTGGGCTACGGCCTCCCCTCGTCGATCGGCGCGGCCCTGGGATACAAAGGCAGCGGCCGCCTCTGTGTCAGCGTGTTGGGCGACGGCGATTTCCTGATGACCTCCAATGCCCTCTGGACCGCGGCCCGTTACCGCATCCCGCTTTTGGTCGTGGTCTTCAACAATCGCTCTTATTACAACGACGAGGAGCATCAGGAGCGAATGGCGCGCTGGCGGGATCGTCCGGTGCAGAACAAGGGAATCGGCATCCACATCGCCGACCCGGCCCCGGACCTCGCCGCGATCGCGCGCGCCCTGAGCGTAGAGGGCTTCGGCCCGATCACCGAGCCCGATCGGCTCGGTCCGACGCTGGACAAGGCGATCGAGATCGTTCAGAGCGGCCGGCCCGTGGTCGTCGACGTCGTCACGCAACCGCGCTGATTCGACGCGTCTACGCCGCCGCTCACATCGTCCAATCGTCGGTGTCCCTGGGATAGATTTTTTCCGGCTTGTCGTGCTTGGCAAGCAGATGCGTAAATGTTGCCGCCAATTCCTCGAAGAAACATACGAGGAGATAGGTAACTCGCGCGGTGCGGAGGGTTGATAGAGACCACATAGTCACTGCCCGATCTATGGCTGGAGCAAGAGCGGGGCCAACGGTAGACGAATGACTACCGCCCGGAACAGGCCGGTCGAAAAAAATCGCATTATTTCAATGGGTTGAACAGCCAGACCCGCAGCAGCACTGGCTTAGCTCGATGCCGCCCAAGTCTCACCGGATGACAGAAATTGGCGTCAACGGCGACAAATTTGTTCTTACCGCCGCTCTTGCCTGAGCTTCTCGGTGGCCTGGTAGTCGACTCGAAAGCTATCGGGATCGATCACGACACCGTAGTCGTCGCGCGCGCCTTGCGGAGTGACGTACCCGTCCAGGACGTCACCAAGGACAAGCTCAGGATCGCGCTCTAAAGGGTCGCCGTAGCCGCCGCCGGCGTTCATGTTCACGCGCACGATATCGCCGGGCTTCACGCGCACCTCGCGCGCTGTCTCGGGCACTTCTTCCCCGTTCACCGAAATGCCGCCGACGCGCGCCGCATGGCCGCCGAAGACGCCCCACGGCGGCATCTTGCTTCTCATGTCGCCCTTGCCGCGCACGCGCACCGCCGCGTCCTCCAAAAGTTGATACTCCCGGGTGCAGCCGAGACCGCCGCGAAATTTTCCCGGGCCGCCCGAGTCGGCGCGGACGTCGAAACGGACCACGCGCATGGGAAATTCGGTTTCATGAATTTCAACCGGCCCGGGCCGGAACTGGCCGACGCCCAGCGTGCCGTGAATCAACGAAACGCCATCCTGCTTCGAGCTCGCCCCCAGCGCCGTGTCGAGAAGCTCCATGAAGACCCAGGGCCTGTCCGATTTCGCGCCCGCGCCGACGATGCGCACGCCGCCGCCGCCGCCGGACGACCCGACCGCCCTCTCGGGATGGAATTGACCCAGCGCCTTGAGCACCACATCCGCCGTCAGATAAGCGAGCGGCACATAGTAGGAGACCGGCGCCCCGGGCCGGGGACAGACAATCGTTCCCTCGCGGAAGCGCGTCTTGACGACATCGGTAAAACCGTGGTTGAAGGGAAGGCTCGCGTCCGTCATCGCCATCAAACCGAAGTAGCAGGTGTTCTTGATGAGCGCCGGCGTGACATTCACCGGCCCGCGCGCCTGGGCGTCCGAGCCGCTGAAGTCGAATAGAATGCCGCTCCCTTTCTTCGTGACCGACACATGAACGCGCAGCGATCGGTCAAAGCCGATAAGATCGTGGTCGAGCACGCCGTCCGCCTCGTGGACCCCGTCAGGCATGGACTCCAAGGCGCTACGGAGCCGCCCGGCAACGCGCTCCATCAACTCCGCGCAGCCGGCGGCCACGGTCCCCAGCCCGAAGCGGGCGCATAGCTCCTGCATCCGCTCTTCCCCCACGCGACACGCCGCCACCTGCCCGCGCAGATCTCCCAGAGTCTCCACCGGGATGCGGCTGTTCGCAGCGACCAGCCGTTCGACCTCACGGTTCACCGCGCCGCGCACGTAGTATTTTGTCGGCGGGATGACCAGCCCCTCTTCCCACTGATCGCGCGCCGCCGTCGAGGCCTGCGGGCCGCCCAGGTCGGCCTTGTGCGCCAGCGTCGCGGTAAAGGCCGCCAGGGTCCCTTGCGCGAATACCGGCACAAGAACGACGGTGTCCGACGGATGGGTCACGTTGCCCGCGTACGGGTGATTGAAGAGGATGATGTCGCCCTGTTCCAGCTCCTCGGTGCGATAGTAGCGCGGCAGATGCTCGGCGATGGCCGAAAACGAGCCGAAGTGCAGCGGCAGCTTCTTCGACACCGCTACCGTGCGCATTTGAGCGTCCAAAAGGCCCGCGCTGCCGTCTTCGGACTCCCGGAGAACAGTCGAGTAACCGCTATGAAAGAGCACGACGCGCATCTCCTCGATGATGCTGTCGACCTTTGAATGGATCAGCTCCAAAACGATGGGGTCGAGCTTCGTCATCGTTTCTCCTCCCCGGCCAATTCCAGGATGACGTTGCCGAAGCGATCCACACGGGCCGCCTGGCGGGGATGGATGATGATGGTGGAATCCATCTCCTCGATGATGGCGGGACCGCGAATCCGGTTGCCGCAAACGAGCCTCTCGCGGTCGTAAATCGGGCAATCCTGCCAGCCGTCGAAATAGGCCCTGCGGCGCCCTTTTAACGCCCCGTCCGGGGTTTCCTCGTGGTCCGCCTGCTCGACCGCGTGCGGCTTGGGCAGGACGACTTTGGTGGTCAATCTGTAGTTGACCAGCTCCACCCTCTGGTCCTGGGCGCGCGAGCCGTAATGCTTTTCGTGCAGCTCATCGAACGTGCGCCGCCAACCGCCCTTGTCGGTCTCGGCCAAGACAGTCCGGGCCACGGGCACGGGGAGCTCGTACTTCTGAATGCTGTAGCGCAGATCGATGGCCCGTTCGTGCCGGATCTTGTCCGGCGAAATTCCCTGGGCCGCGAACTCCTCCTGCGCGACGCGTTCCATCGCCTCGAACCGGCTCTGGACTTCGCTCACCGTCACCTCCGCCAGCTCGGCGAAATGGGTCTGGATATAGTCGCGCTTGAGATCGGAGACCAGCAGCCCTACCGCCGAATGCACCCCCGGGGAGGGGGGAATCAGCACGCGCGGAATCTTCAGCTCCTCGGCCAGCAGGGCCGCATGGACCGGGCCCGCGCCGCCGAACGCGACCAGCACATACTCCCGCGGGTCTTCTCCCCTGGAAACCGTGACCAGGCGCAAGGCCTCCACCATCTGCGAGCTCACGATCTTGATGATGCCGTTGGCGGCCTCGATCAATTCGAGCCCCAGCGGCGCGGCGATTTGTCCGGCGATGGCTTCCGCTGCGGCCGGCGCATTGAGCTTGAACTTGCCGCCGAGAAAAAATTCCGGATCGAGCCAGCCGAGCGTTACGTCGGCGTCGGTGACGGTCGGCGCCTCGCCGCCATTGGGGTAGCATGCCGGACCGGGGTCGGCGCCCGCGCTCTGCGGCCCGACCTTCAGCATGCCGCTCTTGTCGATCCAGGCGATGCTGCCGCCGCCCGAGCCGATCTCGACCAGATCGAGCGAGGGGGTCGTCACCAGCCACTCGCCGGCCTGAAAGCGGGGAACGATCCTCGGCTCGCCGTCCTCTATGATCCCGGCCTTGGCCGTCGTCCCTCCCATATCGAAGGAGATCACCTTCAAGTGGCCGGTCATGCGGCCGACATGAGCGGCCCCCAGGACGCCCGCTGCCGGTCCCGACTCGATCATCCGCACCGGAATATTGCGCAGCGCGCCGCTGGTGAGGCTGCCGCCGTTCGATTGCATGATGTAGAGCGGCCGGCGGATACGGCGCGACGCCAGCGCCTCCTCAAGCCGGTGAATGTAACGGTTCACCACCGGCGCGACATAGCCATTGACGACGGTCGTGGCGAGCCGCGGGTATTCGCGGATTTGCGGCAGCGTCTCGCAGGAGAGATAAACCTGGGCCTCCGGCGCGGCCTCGGCAACCAGCTCGCGCAGCCGCTGCTCGTGCGCCGGATTCATGAAGGAGAAGAGCAGGCAGACCGCCACCGATTCCACCCCGCTGCCGCTCAAGCGCTGGAGCCGCCGCCTGGTCTCCGCCTCGTCCAGCGGGCGCAGAACGCCGCCGCGGAAATCCATCCGTTCGGGGATCTGAATCGTGTGGCGCTGCGGCACCAGCATCGGGGGCTTGGGGTAGGAGAGGTAATCGTAGGAGCCGGTGCGCACCTCGCCGAGCTCGGGGGTCTCATAGACGCCGGTGAAGCCTTCGGTAATGAGCAGCCATGTCTCGGCGCCCTTGCGCTCCAGCAGGGCATTCGTAGCCACAGTGGTGGCGTGAAAGAGAAAGGTCACATCGTCAGGAGAGCGGCCGTCGGCGAAGAAGCCGTCCAAGGCCTCCATGACCCCGCGCGTGAGATCCGCCGGCGTGCTCAGGACCTTCAGATTGAAGACCTCGCCCGTCTCTTCTTCGAGGACGCAGAGATCGGTGAAGGTGCCGCCGATATCGATGCCGATTCTCAAGCGCGACATGCGTGGTTTTCTGTCCATGTGCTCGAGCAGATAAGCCCAAAAAGTTGCCAGGCGGGTAAACCCTATCACCCGTCCCCGCGCTTAAGCCGCCACCTTCCTTCCCGTCAGCAAATACGTTCTCATGACGCCTTTTCCCTTGACTTCCAGGGGCGCGCGCTCTTCGAAGGTGTAATTGTCGCAAAGCAGGGCATAGCTCTCCGCGGTCACCTGAATGCGACCTGCGAGCCCGTGGGATTCCATGCGGCTCGCGGTGTTGACAGTATCGCCCCAGAGATCGTAGATGAATTTCTTCGTGCCGATAACGCCCGCGACTACCGGACCGCTGTTCATGCCGACGCGGATTTGGAGCGAGG
>MGSR01000059.1:4065-6535 GCA_001798565.1 Deltaproteobacteria bacterium RIFCSPLOWO2_12_FULL_60_16 | reverse complement strand
TCTAGGGGAGATGGAAGGCGAATAGCTTCTAGAGCCGCCCTATGGCTTCCCAAAGGTAAGAAGGAATGCGGCGGTTATTCTCAATTTTTGGGATTCGTCGCGCCAAGGACGCTATTGACAGGAACTCGCCTTTCCTAGTATGGAGCCGTACGGGGAGGGTAGCTTCATGAAAATCGGCTGTCTGTCGTTAGCGCTTTGCTTGCCGCTTTTCCTTCACGCGACCGTTCTGGCCCAAGACTTTTACCAGGGCAAGACTATCCGGATCATCGTCGGCGGAACTGCCGGCGGCGGATTCGATGTTTACAGCCGGGCCATGGCCCGGCATATGGGCAGACATATTCCGGGCAACCCGACTCTGATCGTCGAGAACATGACCGGCGCGGCGACCCGAATCGCGGCCAAATATCTCTACAGCGCTGCCAAGCCGGATGGCCTTACCTTCGGCATCTTCAACGGCTATTTGATTTTGGGGCGGGTCCTGGGCATGAAGGGGCTCGATTTTGATGTGAGGAAGTTTGAGTATATCGGTGTTCCGGTCCGCGACAACGTCGTCTGTGCCCTCACTAAGGCGAGCGGCGTTACCAGCTTGGGGCAATGGTTGGCAGCGAAGCCGCCGGTCAAGATCGGCGCCCTCGGTCCGGGGAACAGCACCAGCGATGTGCCGCGGGTTCTTAAAGCCGCCCTCGATCTGCCGGTCAGTCTCGTGGAGGGTTACAAAGGCACGGCCGATATCCGCCTAGCCGCGGATGGCGGAGAGGTGGGCGGCGGCTGCTGGGCCTGGGAATCCGTCAAAGTAACTTGGAGCAAAGGACTGGAATCGGGCGACGTCGGCGTAGTCATCCAGGCAGCTCCCAAGGCGGCGCCCGACCTCCCTAAAGTTCCGGTCGCCCTCGATGTCGCCAAGAGCGAGGAGGCGCGACAATTGATCAGAGCCGGGGCGATCGGCCCGTCCAGCATCACTCGCGTTTACGTTACCACGCCCGGCACGCCCAGAGAGAGAGTGCAGATGCTGCGCAAGGCGTTTGCCGATACTCTCAGGGATCCGGAATTCGCGGCGGAGGCGAAAAAATCAAGGCTGCAAATCGACCCGTTAACGGGGGAAGAGGTGGAGAAAACAGTCGCCGAATTATTCAACCTGAGCCCCTCCACCGTGTCGAAGCTGGCGGCTGTCCTGGCGGTAAAATAGTCAGCGCGGCGGGAGGGGACCCTGGTCGGCGATTTTTTTATAGAGCCCGACCACTTCGGGCTCGCGCGGCAGCTCGCGGATGGCCGCCTCCACTTCTTCTCCGGTGAGCGGGGTCGGATCTCCTGCCATAAGCTTCTTAAACTCCCTGTGAAATTCGGCATCCTGAAACGCCCTGGCCATGGCTGCGCGCAGCGTTTTCACAATCTCGCCGGGGGTGCCCGGCGGCAGGAGATAGGGCCAGCGCGGGTAGAGAAAGGTGCGGTACAGATTCACCAGGCGCCGTTCGTTTTCGTTTTTGGCGAAGCTGTCGAGCTCCGGGACGTTGGCAAAGCGCGGATGAAATTTTCCTTTCGGGATCGTGATGGTGGCGTGAATGTGGAAGAGGCCCTTTTCCAGCGCCTCGCGGTTTCTGCGCACGACCGTGTCCGCGCTGTTCGCTCTGGCGTCCACCTCTCCCTGGGCCAGGGCGAGATCGAGCTCCGGCCCTCCGTAGCCGACCACCAGCCTGGGCTCTTTGATGCCGAGCAGATAGGCGAAGATTCGCCCGCTGACGTAGATCGGATGGCCCACCGCCTGCGCGCCGATCCTCAAGCCGGAGGCCGCGCGCAGCTTCTCGATGCTGTCGAAGCCGGCCTCTTTGCGACTGAGAAAGATATAAGGGTCGCCGCTCTCCGTGGAGCCGAGATAGATGAGCTTGGCGAGATCATATTTCGCTCCGGCCAAGCCGAGGATCGGGCCCGCGACCAGGCCCGCGCCTACGGCGGCGATCCTTAAGCCGTCCGGCTTGGCCGATGCGTAAATATAGTTCGCGGCTTTCCTCCCCGCGGCGCCGGGCATGTTCTCGATGATGATGTGCGGCTCGCCGGGAATATATTTTTTCAGGTAAGGGATCAGCGCCTTCGCCTGCATGTCGCCGGTGCCGCCGGGCGAGCCGCCGCGGACAACCGTAATGGTCTTGCCCTGAAAGTACGGCGTCTGGGAAAAGGCGTGGCCGGGAAAAAGCCCGGCCCAGCCGGTGGCCGCAGCCAATGCCCATGCGGCAAGTAGGTTGGGTTTTAATCGCATCGCTTCACCTCCCTGTTTAGGATTGTCCCGCGGCCGCTGGTTCTCTTACTTCGCGCAGCGGTTGTAGAGCCAGGCGAAGAGCACGCCGCCGATGGCGCCATCGATCAGCGCGTAGAGGGTCGCCACAATGACGCTGCCGAAGGTGCCCGCCACCTTGTATCCGGGGTAGACGGAGCTCACCAGATCGAGAAAGGCCCTGCCGTAAGGCGGGGCGAGAAA
>MGSR01000059.1:0-4031 GCA_001798565.1 Deltaproteobacteria bacterium RIFCSPLOWO2_12_FULL_60_16 | reverse complement strand
CAAAAAAGCGCCGCCGCGATGGTCAGGGATTTCACGGAAAGATTCATAGCTTTGTCCTCCTGGCAAAAAAGTTGGCAGCTCTCCCGGCGCCGCAACCGTTCGGCATATTACCCTATTTCAGGCTTCACGAAAACGTTTTTTTCCGCTTCCATGCCGGTGTTCGGCTTTCCCGCCTTTTGGCTTTATTGAACCGCCTCCTGGTTGTCAGAATTTGCCATAAATGGGCGAAAATTGTACTTTTTCAGGCTCCCAGTTTATAAGATAACTCCAGGAATTCAATGAGTTACAGTTTGGCATCGCTTTTGCGGGTCTGCCCTGTTTGTTTTTGTTGAAAAATGACATGTGGATCGGAAAGGAGGCAGGTTATGATCGATCGTCTTATGATAGCGGTGCTTGGGGTGTCCTTGCTCGCCGCTTTCTCGTTGCAGGGCTGTGCGCCGATGGCTTCGGACATGTCCGGGGATGGCTCGTCCGACTCGCGTGTGCAGACCGCCAGAATAAGCTCCGGCTCCAGTTTGGACGCGTTGCGCCGGGGCGGAGAGGCGGAAGAGGGACCGCTCAAGAATATCTATTTTGACTTTGACCGCTCTGGTCTCAAGTCGGAGAGCAGGGAGACGCTGAAGGCCAGCGCAGGTTGGCTCAAGGAGAATCCCGGGACGCGGCTGGAGATCGAGGGTCATTGCGACGTGCGCGGGACCACGGAGTATAACCTGGCGCTGGGGGCAAGACGCGCCCAGGCGGCCAAGGACTACCTTATGACGCTGGGAATTTCCGCGCAGCGGGTCTCCACGGTAAGTTACGGCAAGGAACTGCCGGCCTGCAGGGATCAAAGCGAGGCGTGCTGGCAGAAGAGCCGGCGCGACCGTTTTGTCGTCACCTCGGGCGGACCAACGCTGTAGAAGCCGAACTCAATCCGGGACAGAGACTGGAGGGGGCACTGCCCCCCCAGTCTCTCTTTCTTTTCCTCTCGCCTTCCTTCTTCTTTCCGCCGTTATCCTTTTGTGGCCACCATGCGTCGGCCTGTGGCCGCGAGCTGCTCGGTGATCGGAATGTCGAGCCCGAATTGCCGCCCGACTTCGGCGGCCAACGGAATATCCTTATCGTAGAGGTTTTGCCCCGCGCGCACTGTGGGGTTCGCCCCCGAGAGGTCGAACCTCTCCTGCCAGCGGTTCAGGACCGACTCGGACCTGGTCTTGTGCATCATATCGAGCGCCTCACCGCACGGAATTCCTCCCGCCTGGCCGATCCGGATCGCCTCGTGGACGATCAGCGTCTCGGAAGCGGTCACCAGATTCTTGATCAGTTTCGCCACATTCCCCGTACCGAGGGGTCCCATGTGGATCGCCTCCTTGGCCATCCGGAGGAGGTGAGGTCTGGCGCGCTCGACCAGCTCGGCGGGCCCGCCGACGAGAAAGGTGAGACCCCCCTGGCGCACGATCCGCGGCACCGCGGTCATGCAGGCATCGATCACATAAACATTCCGTCGGAGCGCCGCCTCGGCCACTTTCTTGGTCGTGTCCGGATGGATCGTGCTATGGAGAAGGACGAGGGCGCCGGCCTGCGCGCCCTCCAGGATTCCATCCTTGCCCATCGTGCAGTCCAGCACCTCCTGGTCGTTGTGGACCACCACGTCGATAAGGGTCGAGGCTTGGGCGACCGCCTTTGCCGAAGCCGCCATGCGCGCCCCCAACGAGCGCGCCGCCTCGGCGGCGGACGGGGCGATGTCGAATGCCGTCGCCTCTACGCGCGCCAGCTTCAGGCGCTCCAGCAAAGCGCTCCCCATCTTGCCGACGCCGACAATGCCGATTTTTTCCATAGGACCTCCCGGAAACAGCTCGTCTCGATCCCCGCATTGCATATAACAGATAGATATTGAAATCGAGAAAAAAAGGAGCCAGATTGAATGAGGTATCTAGCCAAAAGGAGACGGCATGCGAAAATGGATCATAGCCGGCGCGGTTCTGCTTGTTCTCTTCGTGCTCCCCGTTCTTGCCCTGGTTAATCTCAACGCCTTGATCAACCGGAATAAAGACTACCTCCTGGCCCGGGCCGAAGCGGCCTTGGGGCGGCATGTCGAAGTCGGCGATATCGGAGTGACGTTGTGGGGCGGCATCGGCGTCCGTCTGAAAAGCTTCTCTGTGGCTGACGATCCGTCCTTTTCCAAGGAGCCGTTCGTCCGCGCCGCGGACCTCCAGGTAAACATGAAGTTTCTTCCCCTGCTCAGAAAGGAACTTGTGGTGAGCCGCGTGATTCTGAACCGGCCGGTGATCCATGTCATCAAGGACCAGGACGGGCGGTTCAACTTTTCTACTGTCGGCCGGGAGAGGGAAAGAAAGGACGGAAGCGAGGAAAAAGAAAACGGGGAAGTGCAGAAAGAGCGTGCGGAAGAGCCTGCAGCACCCCCGGCCCTGCTGGTGGCGCTGGTGGACGTGGATGGCGGCGAGATTCGTTACACCGACAGGAGCCAGGGCGTCGATTTTGGCGCGACCCGGCTCGATTTTACAGTCAAAGAGATCAGCCTGGACCGTCCCGTTGACATCCATTTGTCGGCGGCCTTATTCGGCGCCGACAAACAGAACCTCAAGGTGAAAGGGCGCGTGGGGCCTTTAGGACCCAAGGCCGATCTGCATCTTTTGCCGGTCGAAGCGGATCTCGAGCTGGAAGCGGTGCCGCTCGCCAGCCTCGAAAAGGGCATTCCCGGATTCAAGCAGAGGTTTCCCAAGGAGCTCGATCTCGGCGGCGCCATTGGAGCCAAAGCCCACGTCTCGGGGGTTATCGGTAAAGAGGCGCTGCCTGAGATCACAGGCACTATCAATCTTTCCGGCGTCAGCGCGCGCATCCCCTGGCTGCCGCAGCCGATCACGGATGTGAATGCCAAGATCGACTTCACCGGCAAGAGCGCCGAGCTGCCGGAAAGTCCTTTCCGCATCGGGAAATCGCAAGTCCGCTTGGCCGTTAAGGCCACCAGCCTCGCGCCCCTGAATCTCAGCTACCGTCTCTCCGCGCCGGAGCTCCGTCTGGCCGATCTCAGAGCCGCGCCCACCGCAGCGCAGAGGCCGGAACTCCTCAAAGATTTAAAGAGCGAAGGGAGCGTGATGATGCGGGACGGAGCCCTGGGCTATCGCGGCAATCTCAGCTCTCCCGGCGGGACGATCGCGGACGGCGATTATCAGGACCTTCAGGGCTCGCTCTCCTTCGCGGGCCAGGTGGCGAGGGTCGAGAGCCTGAGCCTCAAGGCCTTCGGCGGCGCCCTCAAGGCCGAGGGCCGCTATGACATGCGGGAGACCGCGCCGCGCTTCGCCGCTGCCGCCATCGTCCAGGGGATGGACCTCACGCAGATGTTTCGCTCGCTCGCGCCGTCGGCGCCGCAAAATATCCGTGGGCTCCTCAACATGGATCTCGACATCACCGGCTCAGGAAAGGAATGGAACACCATTCAAAGGGCCCTCCAGGGACAAGGCAGGGCGGAGGTGGTCAACGGGGCGCTGCTCGGTGTGAATCTGGCCGACGGCGTGCTGTCGGGCGCGGCCGGCATCCCCGGTATTGTCAGTTTTATCCCGGCTGATGTCAGAAACAAATATCCGGCGGTCTTCGCCTCTAAAGACACCGAGTTCAAGCAGCTGAAAGGATCGGCGACCATCGGCGACGGCAAGGCCCGCACGGATGATCTCCTGATCTCCACGGCCGAATTCGAGACCCATGGAAAGGGCTGGTTCGGGTTCGACAGGACGGTCGATTTCCGGGCGCTGCTCTTGTTGTCGCAGCAGCTTTCCCAGGACATCGTCGGCCGCGTCAAGGAGATGAAAAATCTCGCCAATGATCAGGGCCGGATAGAGATCCCGTTCAATCTCTCCGGCAGGCTCCCCGGGGCGAAACCCAGGCCCGATCTCGGCCATATCGCCCGCGCGATGCAGAAGGGGGCGCTGGAGCGGGGTCTGGACAGGCTGTTTCGGAAGAAATCTCCCAAAGGAACGCAGGAGACGCCTCCTGCGCAGGGACAGCAGCTACCCGGCTCTCAGGAAAAAAAGAAG
>MGSR01000058.1 GCA_001798565.1 Deltaproteobacteria bacterium RIFCSPLOWO2_12_FULL_60_16 | reverse complement strand
CCCTCTCCTCATTGTTTTACCGGCTGTGCTCTTTGCGGTGGGCGTAGAGATCAGTGGCGGTCTTGAGCGCGATTAAGAGCAGCAGGGCGGCGGCGGGAGTTCTGAAGATCATGGTAAGGCCGCCGCCGAGGATGATGGTGAGGTGCATCACGATGATGCGCTTGTAGGGCTCGCCCATCTGCGTCTTCGTATCCATGCCCAGGTACTCGCGCCGGCCGATGTAATTCGTGAAGAAGGAGACGCCGTGGCTGATGAAGAGCGCCGTGAGGGCGGGCCAAAGCGGCACGAACAGATCGAGCAGCGCGTTCCACACCCCGGGCTCGGGGCCGGCGGCGTCAAGCCCGCGCACGAAGAAGTAATAGATGAAGAGAAAATGGCCGGCCATGAATCCGCCAAAGTGGCCGACAAAGAATGGGGCCACGAAAATGGCGGCCCATTTTGCCACGACCGCCAGCTTGATCACGTTCCAGAAGCCGATGACCGCGCTCTCGGCCCAGAAGAGCACCATCATCTCGCCGAGCCTCCAGTTCAGGAAGAGCACCCCTGCGAGGGGAACCAGGTTCGCCCCGATCAGGGCGAGGGTAGAAGGGGACGTAAGCGGGGGAGGGGGCTCCCGGCGTTCGGTTGGCGCGGCCGCCCGGCGCCGCGACGACGGTGGAGAGGGCTCGGGAGCCGGAGGCGGCGCGGCCGTTTCGTCTGCCGCGGCGCGGGGGACGCGCGCGGCCGCATCGCGGATCACCGCGATCAGCTTTTCGGCCTCAGGCCGGGGCATCGCATCGCCCAGGCCGCTGGTGCCGTTGCCGTAGTCAAACGATATCCGTACGGTCTCCTTGGGACGGCGCTCGGCGGCCTCCAGCCGGAGGTTGCGGATCTTGGCGAGATCGTATTCGGTGCGGAGCCGGAGCGGGCCAAGGCGCGGCGTGTATATCAGGCGCTCGCCGACTATCTGCGCGGATTCCACGTAAAAGAGCAACAGAAGCGTCACCGCGCCCAGAAAGAAGACGCCGACCGACCAGCCGATGACCCAGAACCCTTGAAACAGGATGAAGGCGAGATCGAAGACGCTCCTGATCTCGTGGCCGCGTATCGAGGCGATCTGATTCCAGGCGATGGCGGCAAAGATCAGGAACGCGACGCCGAAGAAGATGCCTACGGGCCACATGCGCCGCGCGGGCAGGGGGAGGGGCGTGCCGCCCTTCTCGTCGCGCAGCGAGATTCCGAAGCGTTCGGGTCGGGCTTTGCGCATCCGTATAGACCTGCGGTCCACTCCCGCCCTCAACCCTGGCGCGGGGCATCAAAGGATGCGGGATTACGCTCTGTTTGCCGGAAGTTTTAACAGCCGCCTGGCGTTGCCTTCGAGGATCAATTGCTTTTCCCCTCCGGAGCACTCCAGCGCCTCGATCTTTTCCACCGTCATCCAGTCGCCCAGGGTGTAGGGGTAGTCCGTGCCGACCAGGATGTGCTCGGCCCCGGCGATCCGCTTGAGGTAGTCCAGCGTATCGACCCGGTAGACCATGCTGTCGAAGTAGAGATTCTTCAAGTACTTGCTCGGAGGAGAAGAGGCCTGGGCGGCCCTGGAGCCGGAGCGCACGCCGTGGCCCTTGTCGAGGCGTCCGAGCTGATAGGGGAAGAAGCCGCCGCCGTGCAGGAGGCAGAGTTTGAGATTGGGGAAGCGGTCGAACACGCCGCTGTAGCTCATGTAGGCCAGGCTCAGGGTGCTGTCGGCCGGATTGCCGCAGATCAGCCTGAGGCCGTAGCCCTCCATCCGCTCCGAGCCCGCGACATCCTCGGGATGCATCACGATCAGCGCGTCGAGCTCCTCGGCCTTTTTCCAGAACGGGTCGAACTTCGCGCTGTTGTAGTATTCGCCGTTCACGTTGGAGCCGATATAGCCGCCGCGAAAATCGAGCTTGTGCACCGCATCCTCCAGCACCGCCGCGGCGCGCGCCGGCTCCTGCAACGGCAGCGAGGCCAGGGCGACGAAGCGCTCCGGGTGGCTTCGCACCAGCTCGTGCGACCCCTCATTGTAAAGGCGGCACCAGCGCTCGCCGCGCTCGCCGTCCAGGCGATAGCCGAGACTTGCCGTGTGGGCGATCAGGGCGCTGATGGCGATCTTTCCCTTCTCCATGATCGCGAATCTCCGCTCCAGCTCCGAGAGGTCGGGGTTGAGCGTGAACTTGGGGCCGCCGGAGAACGAGATCGCAGTCTCGCCGTTTTTGGTCTCGGTCGCCTCCACGCCCAGGGCCTTGCCGTGATGCCTGGCCTCCTCAAGGAGGGAATGGGGCACGTAGTGGTGATGGATATCGATTGCTGTGCTGGCCATCGGGGTTCAGGCGATCGGCTTACATCACGTCGTCCGGCCGCTCGTACTTCGCCTTGCCTCTGCGCTCTTTGATCGTGGGGTAGGCGATAATGACTACAGTAAGGACAATGAGGGAAATGACGCTGGGGAAAACCAGCCACTTGGCGCCGTAGGCGGCGGTCGAGATCCACAGATAGTTTTCCGCGATCTTACCCAGGATCAGTCCCAGGATCAGCGGCGGCCTCGGCCAGCCTTGCAGGACCATGTAGTAGCCCATAACGCCGAATATAAGAGTAACGACGAGATCGTTGAGGCTGTTATTGGCGGTGAAGGAGCCGATAAAGACAAGCAGGAGAAGAAACGGGATGAGCAGCCCGCCGCGGATGAAGGTGAGCGCGGCAAGCTGGTTCAGGATGAGAAAGCAGACCGCGGCGACGATGAGATTGGCGATGATCAGAATCCAAACCATCGCAAAGGTCACGTCGAGGCGCGTCTTGAGCATCTCGGGGCCGGGTTGGAGACCGACGATCAGCAAGGCGCCGAGAAGAAGGGCCATGGCGCCGCTTCCGGGGATGCCGAACGCCACCGTGGGAATGAGATCGCCGCCCCGGGTGGAGTTGTTGGCTGCCCCCGGTCCCAGGACCCCCTCGATGACTCCCTTTCCTGCCTGGGTTCTGTCCTTTAGGCCTTGCACGGCATGGCCGTAGGCCATCCATTGGGCCACGTTGGCGCCGAGCACGGGAAGCACGCCGAAATAGACGCCGATGAGACTGCAGCGCATCACCAGCCAGAAGTGGCGGAAGGTATCCTTCACCCCCTCCATAACCCCGGTCAGTTTTTCTTTGGGCTTCTCGGAGATGCTCGTGCCCCGCACCGCCAGATCGACAATTTCCGGAATGGCGAAGAGCCCTACCGTCACCGGGATGATATCGAGCCGGTCCCAGAGATAGAGGGAGCCGAAGGTGTAACGCAGGGCGCCGGTCTGAGGATCGACACCGATCGCTGCCAGCATGAGGCCGATGCCTCCGGCGAGCAGCCCCTTGACCAGAGATGGGCCGCTCAAAGTCCCAATAAAGGTGATTCCCATGATGGCGATGATAAAGAGCTCAGGGGAGCCGAAGAGGAGCACGAGGGGCCGCATGATCGGGATGGATATGGCGAGCGAAAAGGCGCCGATGGTCGCGCCCACGACAGAGCTCGTAATGGCCGCGCCGAGCGCCCTGCCGGCCTCGCCCTTCTTAGACATCGGGTAGCCGTCGAGGATGAGGGCGGCGGAGGAGCCCTCCCCGGGAATGCCGAACAGGATCGAGGTGATATCCCCGGTCGTTCCGGTCACGGCAAGCATCCCCAGCAGGAAGCAGAAGGCCTCGACAGGCTGCTTTATGGTGTAGGAGAAGGGAAGCATCAAGGCCAGGGTTGCCAGCCCTCCCAGCCCCGGGAGAAGGCCGACGAAGAATCCCACTGTTATCCCGATCAGGAGATAGCCGAAGGCCGGCCAGGCCAGCACCTGCCAGAAACCGCTGATAAAGGGATCGAGCATGTCGTAGTTCCTCTAGCTTTCCAGCGCTATTTTTTTCCGAGCATTTTTTTCATCCGTTGGACAGTCTCCGGTGGCTGAGAGATCACCTCTTTGGCTAGTGTCTCCAACTCCTCGCCGCTGGTCGGATCGATCTGGAGTTTTTTCTTTTCGGCATCGCCCTTGGCGTCCGGACTGTTCACAACCTTGGCGAAGGCCTCGCGCAGGATCTTCAAACGATCCGCGGGGGTTCCCGGCGGCACGACATAGGGGCGTCCGAAGTCGCCGGCCGCCAGGCTTAAGGTGGCCAGGCGCCGCCCTCCCTCCGTCGCCTTGTACCGGTTCATCAGCTCATGGATGGTCGGGGCATCGGGAAGTTTGGGATCCCGTTTTTTTCCGGTTTGAAAAATCACCCGGACAAAAGCATTCTTGCGCCATGTGTGAAAGGGCTCGCGGGCAAAGAAGGCTGTGATGGTAAAGGCGCGGCATACGACCTCGCCTCGCTCCACGGCCAGGTCGATATCTTGCCCGGCCTGGTAGCCCATGACGACGTTGAATTTCGTTCCGATCACGTCCTCCAAAAGCTTGGGAACCCAGTAGGCGGTTGAGGTCGTCCCGGTTGCCCCGCACTTGGGCGGCTCGGATGCCTTGCGCACGTCGTCCATGGTCTTGTAAGGGCTATCCGCGCGCATGTAGAGGAGATGATTGGAGGTCACCGGGCTGCCAATCCAGCCGAATTTGCTCCAGTCAAACTTGACCTCTGTCCGTCCGATCAACTGGTCGAAGTAGAGCGCGTTGTAAATCGCGCCGATGGTCAGTCCGTCAGGCTTGGCCACGTTATTGACGTGGTTCGCCGTGATCAGAGAGGCCGCCCCGGGCATGTTCTGGACAATGATGTTGGGGTTGCCGGGGATATACTTGGGCATGTGCTGCGCCATGAGGCGCGCATACAGGTCGTAGACGTCCCCCGCTTTGGTCCCGACCACGATGGTTACGGTCTTGCCTTTATAAAAGGGCTCCTGGGCAAGTACAGGGCTGAGGGTTAAAGGGGAAAAAAGGCAAATGCCTAAAAAGAACAGACCTTTTAAAACGTTTCTCTGGACCATTGTTTTACCTCCTTGCTCTAGGCTTAAAATTCGCAAATCAAAACTCGAAACTCTTTCACAGAGCCGGCACGCACAGCTCCTGCCGGGTTACTTTGCCGGGAAAGATATCGCCGCTCTCGCCCTCTTCGACCACCACTTTCCCATTCACCACCACCGCCTGCATCCCCGGCGGATGACGGCGCACTTCTGTCGCGTCGACTTTTTCCGGCAGCTCCTTGCTGACCAGATCGTCGAATTTATCCGGATCGAAGACCGTGATATCGGCCGGATAGCCGACCTTGAGCAGCCCGCGATTGAGCATGAGCCTTGCCGCAGGAAAGCCGGTGAGCTTCCACACCGCCTCTTCCAGGGTGAAGAGCTTCTTCTCCCGGCGCCAGTATCCGAGGACGCGCGCCGGCGCGCCGTGCCAGAAGAAGCGGTCGAGGTGAGCCCCCACGTCGGTGCCGATCAAGCCGTGCTCGCTCTTGATCATCCTGGCCAGGAGATCCGGATGGCCGTTGGCGAAACCCCGGTACAGGCAGCGGGAGCGGAGATTGTCTTCGAGCCAGGTATCAAAGAAGGCATCCGCCGGAGACTTGCTCGTCAGCCGGCCGATCTCGGCCGCGCTCTTGCCCTGGAGGGATTTGAGATCGGCCCTCTCCACACGCTCGAATACCACTCTCTCCCAGCCCAGCCATTCGGGGAGGCCGGGCTTGCCCGCCCCCTGGATCCTCTCCTGTTCTAATTTCTGCCGGACGTTTCTGTCCGCCAGTTGCCGGCGCAGCCCGTCGGCAGGCTGCCTGATCGCTTCCCAGGCGGGGAGGCCTTCCAGGAAATAGCAGTCCTCGACGCCGAAGCGCCGGACATGCTCGTAAGGGATGACGACTCCGTAAATATCCTTGCCCTTCTTTTTCGCCTCTTCCATGTAAGCGAGCCCGCGCGGCCCGTCGTCCTTTTCTCCCGGACGCAGGCGGAACTCGTTGCCGATCATCCGCGCGCGGACTTTCTCCACCAGGCCGGGGAAGCCGCTTTCAGGCTTGAGCAGGTTGCCGAAGCCGTTGAACTGAAAACAGCCGCCGTATTCCGCCGCCAGATTCGCCAGCTCTGTGATCTCCTCCTGAGTGGCGAAGGTGCTGGGCGTTCCGGCATGGACCGCCGGCCCGCCGCGCGGGCTCGTGGAAAAACCGATCGCGCCCGCTTCGAGCCCCTCGCGCACCATCTTTTTCATCGCCGCCATCTCTTCGGGATCGGCCTCTCTCCGGCAGGCGGCCTCGCCCATGACCGTGAGCCGCACGGGAGAATGGGGCATCAGCGCGGCCACGTTGATGCCGACCCTGCCGCGCAGATAAGCGAGATACTCGGGAAAGGTTTGCCACTTCCAGTCCTTCGAGTCTATGTATTTATCCAACACGCGGCGCAGATAGTTGACCAGCACCTGGAGCGGCTCGCTCTCGGACGGCACCGGCGCGCAGGAGGCGCCGCAGTCGCCGATCACGATCGTGGTCACGCCGAAATTCACCACCGGATTGCCATGAGGGTAGAGGACGAGAAAGTAATCCATGTGGGTATGGGAATCGATGAAACCTGGAGCTATCACTCGCCCGCCCGCGTCGATCTCTTTCTTGCCGGGGCCGAGCCGTTTTCCGACAGCCGAGATCCTTTCCCCTTCCA
>MGSR01000057.1:8670-10245 GCA_001798565.1 Deltaproteobacteria bacterium RIFCSPLOWO2_12_FULL_60_16 | reverse complement strand
CCGGCCAGGTTCAACAGCATGGAGAGGACGAGCGCGGCCTTCACTGCCACAATCCCGATGTCGATCATCGTAGCGGTCATCTCTCCTCGCCGGGTTGTACCCCCTGCTCTCCTATCTCAAGATAACTGAGCCTCCGGTATCGCGGGATCGCGCCGGATATCGCCTGAAAAATCTCTCCCGGATTCGAGTAGGAAGCGCTGTCGCCCGCTTTCGTTCCCAGGCGCGCGAAGATCTCCCAATCCTGAAGCGCGCCGTCGGGCGGGACCAGCGCGGCCTGGAGCCGCTGCACCCTCCCCTTACGGTTGGTGTAGGTGCCCTGTTTTTCCGCGAAGTTGGTCGACGGCAGGACCACATGCGCGCGCCTGGCGGTAGCGGTTAAATGAGTGTCCTGCACGACCAGGAAGGAGAGCTTTTCCAACGCGCCGCGAATTTTCTCTCCCTCGCCCGGCGCGGAGACCGGATCCTCGCCGACGATGTAGGCGCCAAGAAACTTCCCCTCGGCGAGCCGCCTGAGCAGAGGCTCCATGCCGCCGTTGGAGCCGACGCCCATTTCCCGCGCGCCGCGAAAATTGGGGGAGCGGTCCGGGCTCTTGAGGATTTTCTCCACCGCGGTGAGCGATCTCTCCTGATAAAAAACTTCGAGAGCGGCATCGGCCGAAAGCCGCGTGAGAAGACGCGCAAATAGAAACGCCTCCTCGTTGGTGTTTCGCCCCGAGAGCACTCCGGCGAGCGGCGCGGCCGCGCCGAGACCGGAGAGCGCCGTCCGCAGGGCCGTCTCCCAATCCGTGGGGACGAGTCCTCCCTCCTGGCGGATCAGCGGCGCGCTCAGGCGCTCGACCTCGGTAAGAGGATGGAAGCAGTAACGTCCCTCGTCGCAGATCCAGTGGCTGTTGACCTCCTCATTCACGCGCGGCTTAAAGCGCGCGATGCGGTTTTGATAGCTGCCGATAGTGATGTTGCAGCCCGTGCTGCAGCCGGGACAGACGGAGGGCGTATTCTTAAGGTACCAGGCCCGCACCTTGAAGCGAAAATCGCGGTCCGTCAGCGCGCCGACCGGACAGATGTCGACGACGTTGCCCGAGAGCGGGTTGTCGAGGATCCGCTCCGGGAACAGGGCGATGGTCGAGCGGTCGCCGCGCTCGACCACGGTGAGCTCTTCCGTGCCGGTCACATGCTGGACGAAGCGCACGCAGCGGGTGCACTTGATGCAGCGCTCCCCGTCGAAGACCACGTAGGGACCGAACACCTCCCGCTTCCGATCCTGCTCCTTTCTTTCCTCGAACCGGCTCTCCTGCCGGTCATGCGCCATATAATAGTCCTGGAGCTTGCACTCTCCCGCCTGGTCGCAGATCGGACAGTCCAACGGATGATTGATGAGGAGAAACTCCATGACCGCGCGCCGCGCCTCCAGCACCTTGGGGCTCTGGCTCTTCACCGCCATCCCTTCGCTCACCTGCGTGTTGCAGGCGATCTGCAGCTTGGGCATCTTTTCGATCTCGACCAGACACATGCGGCAGTTCCCGGCGATCGGGAGCTTCGGATGGTAGCAGTAGTGGGGGATCGCGATGCCGGCCT
>MGSR01000057.1:8536-8647 GCA_001798565.1 Deltaproteobacteria bacterium RIFCSPLOWO2_12_FULL_60_16 | reverse complement strand
CATGCGGCAGTTCCCGGCGATCGGGAGCTTCGGATGGTAGCAGTAGTGGGGGATCGCGATGCCGGCCTCGGCCGCCGCCTCGATGACGGTCTTGCCCTTGACCGTCGCGAT
>MGSR01000057.1:8370-8529 GCA_001798565.1 Deltaproteobacteria bacterium RIFCSPLOWO2_12_FULL_60_16 | reverse complement strand
CCGTCGATGGTAAGCTTTACTGATTCCACGACAACTTGTTACTATTTCTCTAAAGGCTAGCTTCCTCAGGGCACGAGTTCTCGGCCCGAGGGCAATAGGCCGCTGCTTTTACCGAACCGACACGCTCGGTGCCCTCGGCCCTCATCCTCGCGCCCCTCG
>MGSR01000057.1:0-8235 GCA_001798565.1 Deltaproteobacteria bacterium RIFCSPLOWO2_12_FULL_60_16 | reverse complement strand
GAACTCCTCGCGGTACTTCTTGATGAATGCGGCCGCGGGCCACGCCGCGGCGTCGCCGAAGGGGCAAATCGTATTTCCCGCGATATTGCCGCTGATGCTGAGGATCAGATCCAGATCCCCCGGTTGTCCCTGCCCGCTCTCGATCCGCCCAAAGATCTTCTCCATCCAGTGGCAGCCTTCGCGGCACGGGGTGCACTGCCCGCACGACTCGTGCGCGTAGAAGCGCGCGACGTTCCAGGCGGCCTTGACCATGCAGGTCGACTCGTCCATCACGATGACGCCGCCGGAGCCGAGCATCGTGCCGGCGGCCATCATCGCCTCGTAATCCATGCGCACGCCTTCGATCTCGTCGCCGCGCAGCACCGGCATGGAAACGCCCCCGGGGATGACCCCTTTCAGCCGTCGACCGTTCGGGACCCCGCCGCAATCCACTTCCAAAAACTGCCTTAACGGGTAGCCCATTTCGAGCTCATAGACGCCGGGCTTGCGGATATGGCCGCTGACGCTGAAGAGCTTGGTCCCTTTGCTCTTCTCCGTTCCTATGGCCGCGTACTTCGCCGCGCCGTGATCGACAATCCAGGGCAGCGCCGCCAGGGTCTCGACGTTGTTCACCACGGTCGGACAGCCGAAAAGGCCGTGCGTCGCCGGAAAGGGCGGCTTCACTTTGGGCCAGCCCCTGCCGCCCTCGAGAGAGGAGAGCAGGCCGGTCTCCTCGCCGCAGATGTAGGCCCCGGCGCCGCGGTGCAGGATAAGGTCGAGCTCGTAACCGGAGCCGAGGATATTCTTGCCCAGGTAGCCTGCCTGAGCCGCCTCGTCGATCGCCCTTTGCAGGACCTTCGCGCCGAAGGCGAGCTCGCCCCGGATGTAGATAAATGCGGTGTGAGACCGGATCGCGTAGGCGGCGAGAATCGTCCCTTCGATGACGGCATGCGGATCCCTCTCGATCAGCAGCCGATCCTTGAAGGTGCCCGGCTCGCTCTCGTCGGCGTTGCAGATAACGTATTTCGGCTTGGGGCTGTCCTTGGGCACGAACCCCCACTTCATTCCGGTCGGAAAGCCCGCGCCGCCCCGGCCGCGAAGCCCCGACGCCTTGACCTCCTCTATCAACTGCTCCGGAGAAATCCCGCCCACGACCTTTTCCCACGCCCGATAGCCGCCGCGCGATTTATAAACCGCCAGCGTGTGGGAGTCCTTCACGTCCGTATTGCGGAGCAGGATCTTTTCCATAACAAATCAGGTATGAGGCGCGAGGCGGAAGGCGTGAGTTAATTGAGGAGGGAATGTTGCCTGTCGCCTACCGCCTGTCGCCTTCATTTCAAGCTCCGTAGTATCTCCTCGATCTTTTCGTTGGAGAGATTCTCGTAGTAATCGTCGTTGATCTGCATCATCGGTCCCGTGCCGCATGAGGCGAGGCACTCCACTTCCGACAGCGTGAACCTGCCGTCCGGCGTGGTCTCCCCCGCCCGAATCCCGAGCTTTGCCCTGAGCAGCTCCGTGATCTTCTCCGCTCCGGCAAGCGCGCACGAAAGCGTGCGGCAGACCTGGATGTGGTGCTTCCCGACCGGCTTCATGTTGAGCATCGTATAGAAAGTGACCACCCCGTAGACCCGCGCCGGGGAAAGCCCCATCAGCTTGGCGACGTACTCGATCGCCTCCGAGCCGAGATAGCCGAATTCCCCTTGCGCCAGGTAGAGCACCGGAAGCATCGCCGCTTCTTTCTTGGGATAGCGGCTTACGATCTCCTCGAATCTTTTCAATGTCTCCGGTGAAAATTCAACAGCCATGGTCTTCGTTATTGGTTATTCGTTACTCGAATCGCGAATAACGAGTACACGCTAAGACTACCGGTCGCACTCGCCGCCGATCATATTGATCATGCCGAAAGTCGGAATGATGTCCGCCACCATGGCGCCCCGGATCATCTCGTGGAAGGCCGACATGGCGATGAAACAGGGCGGCCGCACCCGCACGCGGTAGGGCCTGCCCCCCCCGTCGCTCACGATATAAAAGCCCAGCTCGCCGTTGCCCCCTTCCACGGGAAAGTAGACCTCTCCCGCGGGCACGTGGATCCCCTCCATGATAATCTTGAAATGGTGCATCAGCCCTTCGATGCTGTTGTAGACCTTTTCCTTCTCCGGCAGGACCACGCGCGGATCGTCCAGAAGCACCGGTCCCACGGGCATCTTCGCGAGGGCCTGCTCGACGATCCGCATGCTCTGGTCAATCTCCAGCATGCGGCAGATGAAGCGGTCGTAGTTGTCTCCCCTGGCCCCGAGCGGGATTTCGAAATCGAGCTGGCCGTAAACCAGATAGGGCTGGGCCTTGCGCACGTCGTAGGAGACTCCGGTGGAGCGCAGGACGGGCCCGGTGAGCCCGTAAGACAGCGCCAGCTCCCGCGAGATCGTTCCGGTGCCGGACATGCGGTCGATAAAGATCCGGTTGCGCGAGAGAAGCCGATCGCAGTCCGCGATCAGCCTTCTGGTTTTCCCAAACGCCTTCGCGACCTGCTCGCCGAAGTCCTCGGGAAGATCGTGCTTGACGCCGCCGATGCGGGTATAAGAAATCGTCAGCCGCGCCCCGGTCACCGCCTCGATGATCCGTATAAGAAGCTCGCGCGCCTCGACCAGATAGAAGCCTACGGTGATGGCTCCGAGCTCCGAGGCGGCCATGCCGCAGCAGGTCAAATGGTCGGTAATACGCGACAGCTCGCTCATGATGACCCGGATGAATTGACAGCGCGGCGGGGTCTCCACTCCCAGAAGCTTCTCCACCGCCAGCGCGTAGCCGACGTTGTTGATCAGGGGAGAGACATAGTTGAGACGGTCCGTGTAGGGGATCACCTGCGTCCAGGTCGCCTGCTCGCACATCTTGGCGAAGCCGCGGTGCAGGAAGCCCACCGCCACGTCGCACGCGAGGATCTTCTCTCCCTCCAGTTTGAGATCGAACTTGATAGTCCCGTGGGTCGCAGGATGGGAGGGGCCCATCTGCAGGTCCATGGTCTCTACCGGAAGCTCTTTGAGGTCAGCTTTCATAGCCGGCGCGGGCGTGGCATCAGCGCTTGGCCGTCAATTTCTGCTGCAACTGCAAAAGCTTATTGTCGGACCTTTGATCGACGAATGTCCCCGCCAACTCCCGCTCCGCCACCAGCGGCTGGCGCTGGTTGACCGGATAATCCTTGCGCAGGGGATGACCCTCGAATTCTTCGTAGAGCAGGACTCTGCGGAGATCCGGATGGCCGTGGAAGCGGATGCCGAACATATCCCAGACCTCGCGCTCCAGCCAATTGGCCCCCTTCCACAAGGGGACGAGCGAATCGACCGTCGGATCCTCTTGCGGCACCGGAACTTTGACTCTCAGGCGATGGCCGGCCTTGAGCGAATAGAGGTGATAGACCACCTCGAAGCGCGGCGTTTTTCTTCCCAGATAATCCACGGCGGTGATATCCGTGAGAAAACTCAGATCGAGCTCAGGGTCCTCTTTGAGGAAGCGAAATATCTCTCTGAGTTCCTCCCGCGCGACCACGATCGTATCGTCGCCGCGGAAGGCATGAGAGTCGAGGATCTTGCCGCCGAGCCGCGCGCGCAGGCGCGAGATATTCGGGCTATCTTCCATTCCCTGCTAATCCCACTCCAGGGCCCCTTTCTTCCACACGTAGACGAAGCCGACGACGAGAATAGCGAGAAAAATCCCCATCTCCACAAGGCCGAAAACCCCGAGGCGGCGAAACAGGATCGCCCAGGGGTAGAGGAACACCACTTCAAGATCGAAGATCAAAAAAAGCATGGCGACGAGGTAAAATTTTACCGAGAAGCGCACGCGCGCGTCCCCTCGAGGCGGGTTGCCCGATTCAAAGGGATCTTCCTTGGCGGGGTTGGTTTTTTTCGGGCCGATTCCTTGAGCGATGCAGAGCAGGGAGACGACCACGACCCCGGCGAAGAAGAACATGACTACGACCGGAAAGAAGGGGTGGGCCATAAAGTCTCCCATTAAAAAAAACCATACCCCCCAATGGAGAGGTATGGAGGAATCCCTCTGAGGGTGACAGGAATCTTAAGATTTTTTTCTATTGGAAAAAAGGCGGGAAGTCAAGGTAACAGACGGACCACCTTCCCGATCTCTCAACTCCAGTCGTACATTACGTGCAAAATAAAAAGGGGGCTTGGAAAGCCCCCTTTTTTTCGAATCGCGCAAGGCGATTTTAGTACTCGTCCCCGTGCGGCATCGGCGGCATTTCTTTTTTCTTCTCCGGCTTATCCGCTATCATCGCCTCTGTGGTGATCATCAACCCTGCCACCGAGGCCGCGTTTTGCAGCGCGCAACGGACCACTTTGGTCGGATCGACAATCCCGGCCTTGACCAGGTCTTCAAACTCCTCGGTAGCCGCATTGAAGCCGTAGGCCCCTTTGCCGTTCTTGATCTTATCGAGCACCACGGCGCCCTCGGCGCCCGCATTGTGGGCGATCCAGCGCGCCGGTTCCTCCAGCGCCTTTTGCACGATCCGCACCCCTACTCTCTCGTCGTCAGAAACGCGGAGGTTGTTGAGAGACGCGGAGGCGCGAATCAGCGCCACCCCGCCGCCCGGCACGATCCCTTCTTCGACCGCGGCGCGGGTCGCATGCAGGGCGTCCTCCACGCGCGCCTTCTTTTCCTTCATCTCGACCTCGGTGGCGGCTCCCACCTTAACCACAGCGACGCCGCCGGCCAGCTTGGCCAGCCGTTCTTGAAGCTTCTCTTTGTCGTAGTCCGACGTGGTCTCCTCGATCTGGGCGCGGATCTGACTGATCCGTCCCTCGATCGCCGATTTCTTGCCCGCGCCCTCGACGATCGTAGTGTTGTCCTTGTCCACGATGATCCGTTTGGCGCGGCCTAAATCCTTGAGCGTCACGTTCTCCAGCTTGATCCCCAACTCTTCAGCGATCATCCGCCCGTCGGTGAGGATGGCGATATCTTCCAACATCGCCTTGCGCCGGTCGCCGAAGCCCGGGGCCTTCACCGCCACGCATTTGAGAGTCCCGCGGAGCTTGTTGACCACCAGGGTTGCGAGCGCCTCTCCCTCCAAATCTTCAGCAATAATCAGGAGCGGCTTGCTGGTCTTGGCGACATTTTCCAAGACCGGCAGGAGGTCTTTCATGCTGGAGATCTTCTTTTCATGATTCAGGATGTAGATATCCTCGTAGACTGTCTCCATCCGCTCGGGATCGGTGACAAAATAGGGGGAAAGATAGCCCCGATCGAAGCGCATTCCCTCGACCAGATCGAGGGTGGTCTCCAGACCCTTGGCCTCTTCGACAGTAATCACTCCCTCTTTGCCCACCTTGTCCATCGCCTCGGCCAGGATGTCGCCAATGGTCTTATCGTTGTTGGCGGAGATCGTTCCTACCTGGGCGATCTCTTCCCGGTCACGGGTCGGCTTGGATTGCGCCTTGAGCTCCTCCACCGTTTTCGCTACTGCCTTGTCAATCCCCCGCTTGATGCTCATTGGGTCATGGCCGGCCGCGACCATCTTAATACCCTCGCCAAAAATAGCCCGGGAAAGCACTGTAGCGGTGGTCGTTCCGTCCCCCGCAACATCCGAGGTCTTGCTGGCGACCTCCTTGACCATCTGGGCGCCCATATTTTCGAACTTATCCTCCAGCTGAATCTCCTTGGCCACGGTCACGCCGTCTTTCGTCACCGTCGGGGCGCCCCACGATTTCTCCAGGACGACGTTTCGTCCCCTGGGACCCAGGGTTACGGTCACGGTATCAGCCAATATGTTGACGCCGCGCAAAACTTTACTACGAGCCTCTTCGCTGAACTTTACATCTTTAGCCGCCATAACAACCCTCCTTATTCAATGATGCCGAGGATATCCTCTTCCCTGAGGATAAGATGCTCCTCGCCGTTGAGCTTGATCTCAGCGCCGGAATACTTGCCAAACAGGATCTTATCTCCCGCCTTCACGTCCAGGGGTATAATCTTGCCGTCCTCGTGCTTGCCCGGACCGACGGCAACCACCCTCCCTTCCTGGGGTTTTTCTTTGGCGGTGTCAGGGATAATAATCCCGCCTTTGGTTTTCTCCTCCTCCGCGATTCTCTTAACGATTACCCTGTCATGCAGGGGACGAATTTTGGTGGACATAAAAACCTCCTAAAATAAAACGTTGATTTAGTCTTAAAGGGAGGAAATTGCTAAACCCAAATTTAAGCTCGCTTCTGCAAACGTCAAGGGGGGAACGCAATTTTTACCGCCTATCTGGTCTCAGGGGCCTTGTTTTTGGGAGGGGAGGCCAGGCCGCGGATATATTCAATAATCTCCCGGACCTGCTTTTCTTTAAGGTTACCCCAGGCCGGCATCACGGGCGACTTTTTTGCCGAGGCTCCCCCCTTGGTGATGATATCAAACAGATATTTATCCGAGAGCTGGCTCATAACGGCGCCGTCCGTATGGTTCGCCGGTCTGGCCGGTAAGGCCTTGGCTGCCGGCCCATCCCCTTTTCCAGTCTCGCCGTGACAGCCGGAGCAATAGGTGAGGTAGAGCTTTTTGCCTTCGCTCTTCTCCTGCGCGACCGACTCGGCCGATGACAAAACCAGCGCGAACATTAGCGCAATCAACCAAACGACTTGCCGTCGCATAGCCCCTCTCGAAAGTAAAAACGTGCGCTCAAATTCCCGGCGCTCCCGATTTTTCTATTATCAGAGATCGGCGCAAAGCGGTAGCGCCAGAGGAAGCCAGGGCGCTACACTTTGGCAACAAAGGGTGATATGGATTTTTCCGCAAGGAGGTCCTGATGGCGGCAAAGATAAAGATCTGGGGAAGAAGGGATTCATCCAACGTGCAAAAAGTGCTCTGGTGCTGCGGCGAGCTGGGAATCGCCTTTGAAAGGATCGATATCGGAGGAAAATTCGGCGGCAACAAGAAAAAGCCTTATCTGGATCGCAATCCGAACGGGTTGGTTCCGACGATCGAGGACGGAAGCTTCGTCCTCTGGGAGTCGAACAGCATCATGCGCTACCTGGTAGATAAATACGGCCAGGGGAAGCTGCTGCCGTCGACGCCCGAGGGGCGCGCCGACGCCAACCGCTGGCTGGACTGGCAGCTTTCCACCTTCAATCCCGCTATCGTGCCGCTTTTCTGGGGACTCATCCGCACCCCGGAAGAGAAGCGTGATAAAGCTGTCATGGATGCCGCGCTGCAGAAAACGATCAACGCCTGGAAGATAGTCGATGATCAGCTCGCCAGAGCGAGCTACCTGGCGGGTAATGAATTCAGCCTCGGCGACATACCGTTAGGCGTCTGGGCCTACCGCTGGTACAACCTGCCGATCTCCCGGCCGGATTTTAAGAACGTCCAGAGCTGGTACGACCGCCTCTGCCGGAGGGAGCCCTACAAGAGCCACATCATGATCCCGGTAACGTAGTTTCCCCCTCCGTACTTCAGCGTGGTTTAAGAAGTACCTTGCGCGCGCGCCATGACTCAAGAGAGAGAAACGAGGCGCTTTTAGAAAAGCCTCTTTCCCTCGGCCAGCTTCAGCGCCGTCTCGACGATTCTCTCGGTGCTCGGCACCATCGCCTCGACCAGCGGCGGGCTGTGCGGGGGGGGTAGATGATGCGCGCCGACTCGCGCCACCGGTCCCTTCAAATCCGAGAAGAGGTTTTCTTCGATAACCGCCGCGATCTCCGCGCAGAGTCCTCCGACCGCCGGACCCTCGTCGACCACCATCGCCCTCCTGGTCTTGGCCACGGATTTGAGAATCGTATCTTTGTCGAGAGGCGCTAGAGAGCGCAGATCCACGATCTCGACGTCGATGCCTTTGGATTTAAGCCGTTCCGCCGCTTCGTCTGCTTTGAGCACCATGCCGCCGCAGGTGACGATCGTGAGATCCTTGCCTGCCCTCCTTACCGCGGCCACGCCGATCGGCACCGTGTAGTCTCCTTCCGGCACCGGCCCCTTCACGCCGTACAGGTGATGGCTCTCGAAGCAGAGCACTGGGTTGGGGTCGCGGATCGCCGAAAGCAAAAGCCCCTTGCCGTCCGCCGGGGTCGTCGGGATGATGATCTTAAGCCCCGGAAAATGGAGGAAAGCGCCGTGGTTGCAGCTCGAATGGCTCGGACCGCCCCCCGGCCGGGTGCCGAACTTGTTGCGGATCACGATCGGAACCGAGATCCGCCCTCCGGTCTGGTAGTGGTAGCGCGCCGCGTGGGTGGTGAGCTGGTCCATGCAGAGCGGCAGGAGATCGCAGAACTGAAGCTCCAC
>MGSR01000056.1:1805-8391 GCA_001798565.1 Deltaproteobacteria bacterium RIFCSPLOWO2_12_FULL_60_16 | reverse complement strand
AGGGCGATTGAGTATCCCCTCGCGGTTCCGCGAGGTTCTTCTCGGCAAAGGGGACGAGCGCATCGTCATAACTAACTTTGTCGTTGACGCGAGCCGCTGCCTAGACGTCTATCCGCTCGACGAATGGATTCGCTTCGAAGAAGAGATCAGAAAAAAACCAAAGTTCGATCGCCGTATGGTGCTGTTTCAGAATTATTACCTGGGAGGCGCCTGCGAGTGTGCGGTGGATACGCACGGACGTATCCTGATTCCGCCGCTGCTCCGCGGCTACGCCAACCTGAAGCGGGACGTCGTTTTAGTGTCGGCACTGGACAAGTTTCGGGTGTGGGACAAGGAGGCGTGGAAGAAGGTCTTCGCAGAGGCCGAGGAAAAACTGATGCAGGACCCGGATTTTCTCGGCGACTTGGGATTCTAGCTCGGCTGGCGAAAGGAGGATAAGGAATGCTGCAGCGGAAGCTGATCCAGGATATTTCGGTGATTGACATCACTGGCGATATCGATTTTCGCGAGATGATCAGGATCAAGGACGTCATCGGATCGTTGATCGAGAAGGACCGCCTCAAGGTCGTCTTGAACCTCAAGGCGGTGGACCACATCAACTATCTGAGTATCGGGGTCTTGGTCGAGAGATTGAGGATTCTGAGAAATCTCAACGGCGACCTGAAACTGGCGGGCATGAGCCCGTATCTCAGGGACATCTTTCGGGTCGTGGGCATGGACCAGTTCTTCGAGGACTATACCTCCTTGGAGGATGCCATCGAGAGCTTCGACGAAGACTGGGAGGGAGACGGGACATACCATTAACGAATTACACGCACGCGCCTGTTATGGTGCGGGAGGTCATGGATCTCCTTGAGCCCCAGGCGCACAAGAGGTACCTCGACGGGACCTTGGGCGGCGGGGGTCATGCCGAGCAGATCTTGACGCTCAGCAGTCCGGATGGTCTGGTCCTCGGCCTGGACTGGGACGAAGAGGCGATCGCTGCCACTCGGGAAAGGCTCAAGAGATTCGAGGACCGCACGATCATCCGGCAGGCCAATTTTACGGAAGCGAAGGAGATCTTGAAAGAAATCGGTTGGCACAAAGTGGACGGGATCCTGCTGGATCTTGGATTGTCCTCCCATCACCTGGATTCCCGGGAGCGAGGCTTCAGCTTCCAGTGGAACAGCAGGCTCGACATGCGCATGGACCGGCGCCAATCCGTGGATGCTAACCAGGTTGTCAATACCTATCCCGTCTCGGAGCTGGAGCGCATCCTGCGCGACTACGGCGAGGAGCCCCGCGCGCGCCGTATCGCCCTGGCCATCGATTCAGCGCGTCGGAAAAAAACCATCGAGACCACCGCAGAGTTGGCGGATCTCGTCGCGCGGGTGGGCGGGCGCAGGGGACGCATCCATCCCGCGACCAAAACCTTCCAGGCGTTGAGAATCGCTGTCAATCGAGAGCTGGATCACCTGGCCGGCTTCCTGGAGGACGCTCATGAGCTACTGCTTTCCAAAGGACGCATGGTGGTGATTTCATTTCACTCGTTGGAAGATCGGCTGGTCAAGAAGGCCTTCCGCAAATGGAGCCAGAGCTGCATCTGCCCTCCCAGGACCATGTTCTGCCGCTGCGGCTGGAGCGCAAAGGCCAGACTGTTAACCTCCAGACCCGTCCTCCCCTCCCTAGGAGAGACCCAGATCAATTCCCGCGCCCGCTCGGCCAAGCTCCGGGCCGCGGAGCGGCTTTAGGGAGCAAAAGCGTGGCCACAGCCCTAGGCAGACCGTTGTGGGGGCTAGGCCTCCTGAAGAGGCAGCAGCTAGATCGACTTCATCCGCACAGACAGGGCCGGTTTTTTCTCTCTACCCTCCTGTTAGGTTTGTGTTTGCTCGGGCTCGCCTTGTCGCATGTTTGGCTGCGGCTGCAGGTGGTTCACTTGGGTTACGTCCTTTCGACCACCAGCAAGCTGCACAGTCAGCTCGAACAGGAAAATCGCGAGCTCAAAGTTGAGCTCGCCACCCTGACCTCGCCCGAGCGGCTGGAGGCGATGGCGCGTTCCCGGCTTGGACTGGCCGAACCGGGGAAGGGCCAGGTGGTGCTGCTGCCATGAGACGATCTTTCCCGGGGATCAAATCCCGCCTGGCCATGGCCAGCCTCTTTTTCGTGCTGCTCTTTTTGGCGGTGGCGGTGCGGGCCTTTCAGCTGCAAATCCTTCAAGGGGAAAAGCTCAAACGGCTGGGCGAGAGGCAGCACCTCAAAGAATGGATCGTGCTGCCCAAGCGGGGGACCATCCTGGACCGGGCCGGAGAGCCGCTGGCCCTGAGCCTGGAGGTTCAATCCGTCTACGCCCGGCCGCGCCGCATAAAAGAGCCGGAGACGGCGGCCCGGAGTCTGGCCCGGGCTTTAGGCGTGAGCCAAGTCGAGCTGCAGCAGAAACTTAAGGCCGAAAAACCGTTCGTTTGGCTCAAGCGCCAGATAGGCCCCAAAGAGGCGGAAAGGATCCGGGCCCTCAATATCGAGGGGGTGGGGATGTCTTTCGAGCCCAATCGTTATTATCCCCAGGGGCAGCTCGCCGGCCAGGTGGTGGGATTTGTGAGCAGGGATTCTCAAGGGCTGGAAGGTGTGGAGCTCCATTATGACAACTACATCCGCGGCGAGAGCGGCTCGCCCGTGATCGAGCGGGACGCCCTCGGACGGAGGGTCCTTGCCCAAGGGGTAGAGGAGATTCAGATCCCGCCGGGCGCGGATATCCACCTGACCATCGATACCTCGATCCAGCACCTCGCGGAAAAACAGCTGGAAGCGGCCGCCACCAAATATCGCGCCAAGGCCGGTATCGCCGTTGTCGTGGAGCCATTTAGCGGCGAGATCCTGGCGCTCGCGAATTATCCGTTTTTCGATCCCAACAACTTTGCCCGGCAGTCCTCCCAGCAGTGGCGCAATCGCGCGGTGGCGGACAGCTTCGAGCCCGGCTCCACCTTCAAAACGGTTCTTGCCGCCGCCGCGCTGGACGAAGGGGTGGTCGGGAAGGAGGATCTCTTCTATTGCGAGTTCGGCAAATATCCCTTTGCCGGAAGGACCATTCACGACACCCACGAGTACGGATGGCTGCCCTTCTACAAGATTATTCAGTACTCGAGCAACATCGGCGTGACGAAAGTGGCGGAGAAGCTGAAAAAAGACAGATACTTCAAATATATCGACAGATTCGGTTTCGGCCGTCCCACCGGGATCGATATTCCCGGCGAGGCGAGCGGGATGGTGCGCTCTCCGGATAGCTGGTCGTCGATCGACTTGGCCACGCACGCCTTCGGCCAGGGCATCGCGGTGACCCCGATGCAGCTCGTCATGGCGTACGGGGCAATCGCCAACGGGGGCTTCCTCATGCGCCCGTTTGTGGTGCGCCGGGTCGTGGCTCCGGATGGCGAGGTGCTGGTGGCGAATCAGTCCCATGTGGTGCGCCGCGTTGTCTCGGAAAAGAGCGCGCGCCTGCTGACCTCCATCCTCAAGGGCGTCGTGAGCGATGGGGGGACCGGTCCGATGGCCGGCGTCGAGGGCTTCGAAGTCGCCGGCAAGACCGGGACCGCCCAGAAGCCGGATCTCACCCACGGCGGCTATTCCGCCAAGAAGCGAGTGGCGTCGTTTGTAGGATTCGTTCCCGCCGATGATCCCCGGCTCGTTCTCCTGATCATCGTCGATGAGCCGGAAGGCAATGTTTATGGCGGCGTGGTGGCGGCGCCGGCCTTTCGTGATATCGCGCGCGGCGCCCTGCGCCACCTCGGCATAGTCCCGGACAAGCCGGAAGCGCCGCCGCTGCCACAGGCCGCAGAGGGGACCTTGGTGCGCGTGGAACGCAAGAGCGGAAACGAAGCGGGAAAACGACCAGGCGCCTTGGAAGTGCCGGACTTCGTCGGCTTGAGCTTGCGCGCGGCGGTGGAGAAGGCCAGGGTCCTGAAGCTCAAGGTGGAGCTGCGCGGCAACGGCTACGTTGTG
Source organism: Deltaproteobacteria bacterium RIFCSPLOWO2_12_FULL_60_16 (assembly GCA_001798565.1). GTDB lineage: Bacteria > Desulfobacterota > Binatia > UBA9968 > UBA9968 > UBA9968. Next base: position 4,419 of record MGSR01000056.1, on the reverse strand, counting down.
AAGCAATCGCCGGCGCCCGGCGCCGCGTGGGGAAGCGGTGAGACCCTGACTCTCAACCTCCAGGGTTAACCGCCATGAGGCTCAAAGATCTCGTGGAAGTGAGCGAGGTGGAAGAAGCCGAAGGAAATATGAATCAAGAGGTCAGCGGCCTTGCCTACGATTCGCGGCAGGTAAAAAAAGGCCATGTCTTTTTTGCCGTCCCCGGAGCGCGCACCGACGGGCACCGATTCGCCGCCGCGGCTCTCGAAGAGGGCGCCGCCGCGGTGGTCGTGGAACACAAGACCCCGTTGCCTCAAGGCGCCGCGTGGGTTCGCGTGCGCAGCGTCAGGCGGACCATGGGGCTATGGTCAGCTCTCTATTTCGCCCAGCCCAGTCGCCGCATGGTGCTGGTCGGAGTCACCGGGACCAACGGCAAGACCACCGTCACCTATCTTTTGGAATCGATCTTTGCAGCGGCGGGGATGGCGCCGGGGGTGATCGGCACGATCAACTACAGGTTCTCCGGTCGCGCCTTGCCGGCGCCGCACACGACCCCGGAGTCGGTGGAGCTGCAGGCGCTCCTGGCTCAGATGGCCGGCGCCGGGGTGCGCTCGGTGGCGATGGAAGCCTCCTCGCATGCGCTCGAGATGGAAAGGGTGCGCGGCATCGAGTTCGACGGGGCGCTGTTTACCAATCTCACGCGCGACCATCTCGATTTTCACGCGGATATGGAGAGTTACTTTGCGGCCAAGAGCAGGCTGTTCACCGATTACCTCGGCGCGAGCTCGAAGAGCAAAAAGTTCGCGGTAGTTCACGGCGCCGACCCCAGAGGGAAAATGCTCCTGGACAAAATCCGCGGCTTGCACTTAGATGTCTGGAGCTACGGCCGGGGACCGGAGTGGGATGTCCACGCGGTCGAGCTTGAGGGAAACATCGACGGGCTTAGAGGGAGAATCCGCGCCAGGGGTGAGGAGATCGAATTCTCTTCCGGGCTGATCGGCATGGCCAACCTGGAAAACATCCTGGGCGCGGTTGGCGTGGGCTTTGCCCTGGGCCTGCCGAAGAGCGCTATTGCGGAAGGGATTGCCCGGCTGGGATCGGTTCCGGGCAGATTGGAGCGAATCCAGAACGAACTCGGCATCTCGGTTTTGGTCGATTACGCCCATACCCCGGACGCCCTGGAGAGGGTTATCTCCGCCGTACGGCCTCTCACCGGTGGAAAGCTGATCTGCGTTTTCGGCTGCGGCGGCGATCGCGACCGGGGAAAGAGAGCTCTCATGGGCGAGATCGCCGGGCGCCTCGGAGATCTCGCAGTCCTCACCTCGGATAACCCGCGCAGCGAAGATCCGCTGAGCATCCTGGCAGAGATCGAGGAGGGTGTCCGACAGACCGGCCTGCGAAAATCTCAAATCTCAAATTTCAAATCGCAGCTTGAAAATCCAAAATCCAAAATCCAAAATCTAAAATTGGAAAGGGGCTACTTTGTGGAGCCGGATCGGCGCGCCGCCATCCGCCTGGCTCTGCGGCTGGCGCGCGCCGGCGACCTCGTGCTGCTGGCGGGAAAAGGGCATGAGGATTATCAAATTCTGGGAGATAGGCGGATCCATTTTGATGATCGGGAAGCGGCGAGAGAAGAGCTGGCAACGCTCAAGACGGTTACTGGTTAATAGTTATTGGTTATTGGAAAAGAGCCGTAATTAAGAGTTGACGATTAACCAGTCACCAATAACGAGTAACGAGTAACCAGTAACTAAGATGTTATGGCGCAAGGAAGAAATCCTCCTGGCGACCGGCGGGAAGATCCTGCGAGAGGGACGGCGGGCGATCTGCGGCGAGGTGAGCACCGATTCCGGAAAGGTCGTGAGAGGCTCGGTGTTTGTCGCTCTGAAAGGAGAGAGGTTTGACGGCCATGACTTTCTCAAGGAGGCGGTCGAGCGCGGGGCGGCTTGCCTGGTGGTCCATAAGCGGCCCGGAATTCCGCCCCTGAAGGGGGCGACGGTAATTCGGGTTCGGGACACGCTCCAGGCCCTGGGAGATATGGCGCATTACTGCCGCAAGCGGCTGGCGCCCAAGGTCTTGGCCATCACGGGCTCGAACGGAAAAACGACCACGAAAGAGATGGTAGCCGCGATTCTCGAACGAGCCGCGATCCGGGGCAGGGCGCTTCGCGGCAGGGTTCTGAAGACGGAGGGAAACTTTAACAACCTCGTGGGGCTGCCGCTGACGCTCCTGCGTCTGCGGGGTCATGAGAGGGTCGCCGTGGTGGAACTGGGCACGAGCCGGCCGGGAGAGATCCGGCGCCTGACCGAGATCGCCGATCCTGACATCGGCTTAGTGACCTCGGTCACGCCGGCGCACCTCGCCGGACTCCGCAGCCTGGCCGGGGTTGCGCGGGAAAAAGGGCAGCTCTTTCGCGCCATGAATCCCGGGGGACTTGCCGTGGTGAACACGGACGACCCATGGGTACGGCGTCTGGGGAAAAGTTTTAAGGGCGATACGATTACCTACGGGAAGAGCGGTGAGGTGAGGGGCGAATCACGGGTATCCCGGGCGGCAGGGTTCGAATTTACGCTTTGCGTCGGCAGCCGGCGGCAGGGCATCCGGCTCCGACTCTGCGGCGAGCACAACGTTGCCA
>MGSR01000056.1:0-1775 GCA_001798565.1 Deltaproteobacteria bacterium RIFCSPLOWO2_12_FULL_60_16 | reverse complement strand
GCGCCGGTCTGGAGGCGATGCGCGCCGGGCTCGAAGCTGTGCGACCCTTTCCGATGCGGATGTCGTTGGAGAAATGGCGCGGGCTCGCGATTATCAACGATGCCTACAATGCCAATCCGGCTTCTATGGACGCCGCGCTCGCGACCCTGGTCGAGATGGCAGGCTCGGGAAGCAGGATAGCTATTCTTGGGGACATGCTGGAGCTCGGCAAAGCAAGCGGCACGAGCCATCGTGAGCTGGGAAATCGGGTGGCGCGCTACCGCATCGATCGCCTCTATCTTCTCGGCAAGGAGGCGCGCCGGGTTCGCCAAGGGGCGCTGCTCGGGGGGATGGAAGGGGAGCAGGTGACGATCGGGAAAGATCACCGGCATATCGCGCGGATGGTTCGAAGAGAGGCCAGGCGCGGAGACTGGCTGCTGTGCAAAGGCTCTCGCGGCATGAAAATGGAGAAGGTCTTAGAGGCGCTCAAAGAGACGGGAGACTAACCCTTGCTTTACTATATACTGTATCCCCTGCACACGACCTACTCGGCCTTCAACGTCTTCCGCTACATCACCTTTCGCGCCGCGCTGGCCGCGCTGATGGCTCTGCTGATCTCTCTTCTCTTGGGTCCCTACCTGATTCGCTCCCTGGCGGCCACGCAGATGGGCCAGCCGATCCGCGAGGACGGTCCGCCAAGACACGCGGTAAAGGCGGGCACGCCGACGATGGGAGGGACGCTCATCATTCTCGCCCTGGTGACCTCGACGGTGCTCCTGGCCGACATCATGAATCTCTACATTACGGTCGCCCTTTTTGTGACGGCGGGATTCGCGGTGATCGGCTTCATTGACGATTCCCTGAAACTCAAGCGCAAGAGCAGCCGCGGCCTTACCGCCCGGACCAAGTTCCTGCTCCAGATGGCCGTCGCCTTGGCCGGGGTGATAGTTCTTTACCGGCAGCCCAATTTCAGCGGCGTCCTCGCCGTTCCCTTCTTGAAGAACATCCGGCCTGACCTGGGCATCTGGTATATCCCGTTCGCCATGCTGGTGATCGTCGGGGCGTCCAACGCCGTCAACCTTACCGACGGCCTGGATGGTCTCGCCATCGGACCGGTCATGACCGCCGCCGCGACTTACGCCCTGGTCGCCTACGTGACCGGCCATCTCAAGTTCGCCGACTACCTCCAGATCCCTTATGTTTCCGGTGTCGGCGAGATGACGGTGTTCTGCGCCGCCATCGTCGCGTCGGGCCTGGGTTTTTTGTGGTTCAACACCTATCCCGCGCAGATGTTCATGGGAGATGTCGGCTCCCTGGCGCTGGGCGCCGCGTTGGGCATCGTGGCCGTGACGACGAAAAATGAAATCCTCCTGGTCCTCGTCGGAGGGGTCTTTGTCCTGGAGGCGCTCTCGGTGATCTTTCAGGTGGCTTCTTACAAGCTCAGGCGAAAGCGGGTCTTTCTCATGGCGCCGATCCATCACCACTACGAGCTCAAGGGATGGCCGGAGCCGCAGATCATCGTCCGTTTTTGGATCATCTCGGTGATCTGCTCGCTGTTCGCGCTGAGCACGCTGAAATTGAGATGATAGGCGTTCAAAATGTTCAATACGTTCAAGCTGTTCAAACCGTTAACGACTTGAACGACTTAAACGACTCAAACGATTTGAACTTTTTTTCTGAGTTGCCGGGAACGATGGAGCTTAGAGGCAAAAAGGTGATGGTGCTGGGGTTGGCGCGGACGGGGGTCGAGACCGCCCGGTTTCTGGTGCATGAAGGCGCGGAAGTGACGGTCAGCG
>MGSR01000055.1:11066-12112 GCA_001798565.1 Deltaproteobacteria bacterium RIFCSPLOWO2_12_FULL_60_16 | reverse complement strand
CGCTTCCGACTCCGACCGTCCTGGACAGGCTTCATTGCTGTTTCCATTATCCCTCCTAACCTATTATACCTGTCCAAATCCTAACTGGGGCACGACAGTTCCTGCGAACATATGGAGCTCGCGCAAAACACCAGTTAGAGAGTGCTGGATTCGCGCGTTTACATTCCCCAATCAGATATATCCGGGTATCCTGTTTTCGCATTATTATATCAATCCGTGTGTCCTTGCCGTGTAAATTGACCGGAAGCTCGGCCACCTCAAATATCCACCGGGATCGGCTTTCCCGGTAAAGCTCCTCAGCAGCCCGAATCACACTGTGCTGGAAAGCATGACCCTGAGAGTTGAGTACCTTCCCAAATGCTTCAGAAAGTCTTCGGACCCCATCATCGTCTTTCAGCTCCATGATTGGCCTCTCCGCACTCAACTGTTTTTGCGCACGTCTGAAATTGTTTCTATTGTACTAAAACTGGAAGCAGATCGGTAGCAGTCCAAAAAGTCGAGGGAGTCGCGTCTTGTGCTAACACGGCGATCAGGAGAGTTTGATGAATTTCAGTTTTCACTTCAAGGGCCGAGGACGAATCTTCAGGTTTGACTACGTAGGACAAGAGTGGGCCTTTATCGTGTTTGCTTTTGTCCTGGCACTCGTCCTTCTCAAGCTACTGTCGTGAGGCGAAATTGGAAAAAAGGTTGGCTTTCGCGCGGAAATCGTCAGGCTAGGACCGCCGCTTGCTCAGATGTTTCAAGCGGCCCAAGTCGCCGGCGATCAGGGCTTTTTTCTTAGCACGGGTCCATCGTTTGAGTTGCCGCTCTCGTCTAACGGCCTCGTCCTCTGACGGTAGTGCTTCAGAATACACCAGACTGACAGGGCGATGCTTAAATGTGTAAGCGGCACCGCGACCAGCGTTGTGGGCCTTCACGCGAGCGTCGAGGTCTTGTGCTGAGCCGACGTAGAAGCTGTCGTCAGCACAACGGAGGATGTAGACGTAGTACACTGCCTGCCATGAGCCAGTCGAATGTGCCTGCCATGAGCTAACGGCTCAGACCTA
>MGSR01000055.1:9118-11046 GCA_001798565.1 Deltaproteobacteria bacterium RIFCSPLOWO2_12_FULL_60_16 | reverse complement strand
CTTGAAGAAATATCCCGAAGTAGGGGCAGATTCTCGTTGATGCGGGGAAGCTTGTCAAGAACTTATTGCGGGTACAACAATGCGGTTCAAATAGTCCAATGCTCTGAAAATAAAAAGCCCCTGCCGGGGCTTTTTATTTTCATGGGCCCACCTGGATTCGAACCAGGGACCTACCGGTTATGAGCCGGTGGCTCTAACCAGCTGAGCTATGGGCCCGTAATCAAAAAAATTGCAGACTACTTTGAAGCGAGACGGCCGAGCGCCACTATCATAACCGCCGGCCCGGGGGGATCTCGAAGGGCCGATGCGCCAGTCGAGGAGTTTCAAGCGTATCTTCGGTACAGCGTAGCACAAGTCTATCGCATCGGACCTGAGAGAGCCTCTCGGGCCGGCTGACGGCAGATGAGCCTTTTTCAACGGTCTCCTCTAACTTTCCATGAAGCTCTTGAGCCTCTTCGAGCGGCTCGGGTGGCGCAGCTTGCGCAGCGCCTTGGCCTCGATCTGGCGGATGCGCTCGCGCGTGACCGTGAACTTCTGCCCCACTTCTTCAAGCGTGTGGTCCGACTTCTCTCCGATGCCGAAACGCATTCTCAACACCTGCTCCTCGCGCGGGGTGAGGGTCGCCAGCACCTTCTTGGTCTGCTCCTGGAGGTTGATATTGACCACGGCGTCCGACGGCGTGATGATGCGCTTGTCCTCGATGAAATCGCCTAAATGGCTGTCCTCTTCCTCGCCCACCGGAGTCTCAAGTGAGATCGGCTCTTTGGCGATCTTCAAGACCTTGCGCACCTTGTCGAGCGGGATCTCCATCTTCTGAGCGATCTCTTCCGGGGTCGGCTCGCGCCCGATCTCCTGCACCAGATAGCGCGAGGTGCGGATCAGCTTGTTGATGGTCTCGATCATGTGGACGGGAATACGAATCGTCCGGGCCTGGTCGGCAATCGCACGGGTGATTGCCTGGCGTATCCACCAGGTGGCGTAGGTGGAGAATTTGTAGCCGCGCTGGTACTCGAACTTGTCCACCGCCTTCATGAGCCCGATGTTGCCTTCCTGGATGAGGTCCAGAAATTGCAGCCCCCGGTTGGTGTATTTTTTGGCGATGCTCACCACCAGGCGGAGGTTCGCCTCGATCAGCTCCTTTTTGGCCAGGTTGGCCCTGGTCTCTCCGTCAATGATCGAGTGCACGCGGCGCTTGAGTTCGTCTGCAGGGATCTCCAGATCCTTTTCGACACGCCTGACTTCCCGCCTCGAGCCGCGAATTTCCTCCACCATCCTCTGAATGGCTTCGTGGCCCATGCGCAGGGAGCCGATGGCACGCTGCCAGTGCTTTTTGCGGCCGTTGCTGTCCGGAACGATCCTGAGAATCTCTTGCGACGGCTTGCCGGTCCGATGCTCGAAGTCGAGGATTCTTCTGTCCAGCCCTCGAACCTGCTCCATGGCCTTCTTCAGCCCCTCCACGATGGCCTCGGTTTGCCTCCGATTCAACTGCAGGGCCTTCAAGGCGTTGATGACTTTGTCCTGCTGCTTGAGCACGGCTTCCTGGAGGCTCTTCCGCTTCTTGGCCGACACGTGCTTGCGCTCCAGCTGCCGCTCGATCTTCCTCTTTTCGTTGCTCAGCCGGCGCAGCTTGCCGATCTGATCCGAGAGCCGCTTTTCATACACCTCCTCATCTTCCAGGTAGTCGAGCTCTTCGTCCCCGTCCTTGATGATCTCGCGCACGCGGATCTCGCGTCGGGACAGTTTTTCTCCCAGCTCCAGGACATAGCGCAGGGCCAAAGGGCTCGACAGCACTTCCTCGATAACCTGCTTCTCCCCCTGCTCGATTTTCTTGGCGATCTCCACCTCGCCCTCACGGCTCAGCAGGGAAACCGTGCCCATCTCCCGCAGGTACATGCGCACCGGATCGCCGGTCTTGCCCGCGACATCCC
>MGSR01000055.1:3495-9095 GCA_001798565.1 Deltaproteobacteria bacterium RIFCSPLOWO2_12_FULL_60_16 | reverse complement strand
TTCTCCTCTTCCTCCTCCTCGGCGATCTCCTCCGCCTGTCCGCCCAGGGTCACCCGCTGGTTCGAATCGATCACTTCGATGTCCATCTCGCCAAAGATGGACATGACATCATCGATCTGATCCGGCGACACGATGTCCGCCGGAAGCATGTCGTTTACCTCGTCATAGGTCAGGTAGCCCTTTTCCTTGCCGAGGTCGATGAGCTTTTTGACCTCTTTGATGTCCTTCTTTTGGGCGATCGGATCGGCGGCCGGCGCCTGTTTCGCCGCCTCTACCCGATCTCCGTTTTGGGGACGGGTCTTCGCCGCTCTAGCTGTCGCTCTTTTTGGACGACCTCTTGCCATTCGAGCATCCTTTCTTTTTTGGTTTTCTCATCCTTTTTTTCTTCCGCTATACGGATCGCCTGACGCAGATCCCGCTCCAGGCCTCTCAAGTACCTGCGACGAAGGTGCGCCAGGCAATCCGCCGCCGCGTTCTCGCATTCTTCGTCGGGTATGCCCTCCCCCTCCAGCAGCAGGGCGGCGATCTCGGACGCCTGCGCCACGGGAAAGCCCTGCGCTATCTCGGCCGGATTCGCCTGGCCCCGCTGTCTCCTCTCGAGGAAAATCTTCTGAATAACCTCGTTCCACTTGGGACTCACCAGCCGCTCCAAATCCGCCTCCCGCTCTACCTGCTCGATCACGGAAGGGACGCGAAACATGAGACCGACGAGGGAGCGCTCCACGCTATCCTCGCGCGCCTGCACCGAGGCAGGCCTCGAAGACGCCGCGGACGCGGGCCGGGCCGGGCCGCCGGCCGCAGGCGCGCGCAGGAGCTCTTCGCGAACCCCGAGCGAGTCCACGGCGCGGCGCACCAGGAGATCCACTTCAAAAGGGTTACGCACCTTGGCCAACAGCCGGCGAATTTCCTGCGCGGTCCGGCTCTTGCCCTCGATGCTCTTGCCGTGCTGTTCTTCCAACCAGGTAAACGTGTAATCGGCCAATGGAATCGCCTCCTCCAGGACCGATTCCAACGGCTCTCTTCCCCTCGACCGGATGTAGCTGTCCGGATCTTCGCCGCCGGGCAGAAAAGCGGCGCGCCCGAGCAGTCCCCCGTCGATAAAAACCTCAAAGCTTCGGGCGGCGGCCTTGCGCCCGGCTTCATCGCCGTCGAAGAGGGCGATGATATTCTTGGTGTAGCGTGCCAAAATCCGCACATGGTCCGGGGTCAGGGCGGTGCCGAGCGTGGCCACGGCATACGACACGCCGAATTGGTGCAACGCGAGAACATCCAGATAACCCTCCACCACGACCACGCGATCCTGCTCACGAATCGCCTCCTTGGCCTGAAAGAGGCCGTAGAGGGTGGCCCCCTTGCGAAACAGAGGAGTCTCCGCCGAATTGAGATACTTCGGCAGCCCCTGGTTGATCACCCGGCCGCCGAAGCCGACGATCTTCCCGGCCGCATTGGCAATGGGAAAAATGACCCGCTCAAAAAATTTCTCCCCGTAGCGCTGCGGCCCCCTCTCGCCGATGAGCCCGAGCCGGATCGCATGGTTGAGCGGGAGCCCCTCTTTTTTCAGAAACGCCACCAGGCCCTGGCCTCCCTGCGTCGCGTAACCCAGGTAGAAGCGCCGGGCTAGCTCCTCCTGCACCCCTCTGGCCTTCAGGTATTCCAGCGGCCTCTTCCCCTCCGGGCGGCCGAACAGCATCTCATGAAAATAGGCCGCCGCCCGTTCGTTGATGTGGTACAGGGCCTCTTTCTCCTCCGACTCCTTCCTGGCTGCCGGGCGATCCAGGCGCTCCAGGGGAATCCCGTAGCGCTTTCCGACCCGCTCTACCGCCTCCGGAAAGGTCAGATGCTCGTACTGCATCAGAAAATGAAATACGTTTCCGCCCACGCCGCAGCCGAAGCAATGGAAAATACCTTTTTCTTCGTTGACCGTGAAGGAAGGCGTCTTTTCCGCATGAAAGGGGCAGAGCCCGAGGTAGTTGCGCCCCATCTTCTTCAACGTCAGGTGATCGGAGATCACCTCGACGATGGAGGCGCGCTCGCGGACTTCGACGATCTTTCCTTCTGCAATCATCCTTCGATCTTCCTCCCCTCGACCCTCCTCGGGGTGGTGAGCCTGTCGAACCACAGGATGACCCTGAGCTCAGTCGAGTGGGTCATCGCCTAAAAATAGCCCACGCCCTCGCCGTTCGAAGGCACGGTCGAACCGTCGCGGGCCGGAAAATCGTCCCGCGGCAGGATGCTCGTCTTTCCCACCCGGATCAGTCCCGCGCCGATATAATGCAGGGGCGGAACAAGATAGGACTGGTCGATTTTCCGCCTGGTCTGCTGCGGGATCAGCGGAGACGAGGCCAGGAAGAAAACGATCAGGGCCAAAACGGCCGCTCCCTTTCCCGCGCCCAGCAAGATTCCCCCGACCCGGTTGACACCTTGAAGAAAGAGCAATTTCGCCGAGCGGTGGAGCAGCCAGCCGGTCAGGCTGAAGACAAAATAGATGACGAAGAAAAGCCCGATGAACGTCACGGCCCTGAGAACGATGAGAGACGCTTTCCAATAGTCCGCCCAGAGGGCAGCCACCGGTTCATCGTAGCGGACAGCGACCATGAAACCGATCAATAAGCCGAGCAGAGAAAAGCTCTCGCGGAAGAGCCCTTTAAAATAGCCCCTCAGGGCAAAGAGCGACAGAAGGACAAGCAGGATCGGATCAACGATACTCAGCAACGGCTTACATCCATCTCAAGGCAGGAATGGAGCGCCATTCCCTGGCGAATAGCTCGACACTCTGTCAGCCGGCCAGAATCTCTCTGGCCAGCTCGTTGACCCGCTTGCCTTCGGTCCGACCGGTAACCTTGGGCATGACTTGCTTCATCACCTTCCCCAGGTCCTGGACCCCCTTGGCTCCGACCTCTTCAATCGAGCTGCGGATGAGCGCGCGGAGCTCCTCCTCGCTTAAGGCCTGAGGGAGGAAGCGGCGCAGGATCGCCATCTCCGCTTCTTCTTGCCGCTCCAGATCCGCCCTTCCCCCTTTGCGGAAGTACTCGATCGCCTCCTGTCTCTGCTTACAAAGGGAGGATATCAATCTGATGATCTCTTCCGGGCCGAGTTCCCGGCGCTCTTTGATCTCTTCGTTATGAAGCGCCGACAGGAGCAGCCGCAGGGTCGAGAGGGTGATTCGATCCCCCCCCTTCATGGCCGTCTTCGCGGCGTCCTGAATCTCGCTCTTAAGGCCCATTCTCTGTCGAGCGCCGGCCTAAAAGTAGTGGCTCCGCGCCCGTCTCAGCGCTCTCTTCTTCGCCGCAATCGCCTTCTTTTTTCTCTTGACGCTCGGCTTCTCGTAGTGTTCCCGTTTGCGCAGCTCCGCCAGTATCCCCGCCTTTTCGCAAAGTTTTTTGAAGCGCCGGATGGCGCTTTCGATGGACTCGTTTTCTCTTACTCTGATTCCCGTCATATTTTATGATCACCCCCCCGCTCCGCCGACAGCATCTCTCCGCCGTGTGTTTTCAAAGTTTCTATTTTATAGAAATCCGACGTCAAGTCAAGGTGATTACAGCAAAAACTTGACGCCCGGAGGGGAATCCCAGGGCTCAGCGCCGAGGACGGCGCGGCCCCTAGGGTAGTTTTTGCACGGTAACCAGCGCGCAGTGGTCGTAGTCGCCCGAGAGCATCTCCATGCCGCGGATGTCGAGGGGAACGAAGGAGTTGAAGTTCACGCCGTTGTCCGAGTCCGCCGGGTGGCCGCGCGACCAGTGGCCGAAACAGGAGGCGATAGCCGCCACGTCCGGATGAACGCATTCCGAGAGACGCGCCCGTCCGCGCGCGCTGTGGCCGTTCACGCCAACCAGCTCAATCTCGTCTCCGTCGGCGATGCCGCGACGGCGCGCCGCCTCCCGGTTAAGCGTCACGTACAAGGCCTTCGGATGGCGCTTGGAAAGCTCGGTGAGCCAGGGGTTGTACTGTGTGGTCGTCGAGGTCTGAAACGGCAGCTTGTAGTTGACCACGAAGAGGTGGTCGGGGCGGCGCGACCGGTGACTCCAGCAGCCGTGCCAGACGGGCAGCGCCCGGTAGCTGGACAGGTCCCATTCCAGGCCGAGCCGGTCCAGCACCTCTCTGAGCTCTTGACCGCGGTCCAATATGTCAGGGAAGTAGACGGGAAGACGCGGCAGCTTGAGCACGCCCCGCGGATAGCGCTCGGACAGCTTCCGCTCCCAGGCAACCAGACCGTTTTTGTGGAACCAGCCGAGGTCGTGGTCCGCGCCGAACATCGAGCGCATGCGCCGTTCGACGATTTCTCTATTGGTATAGCGACGGCCACCCTCCAGAATCTCGCGCTCGGAGAGGCCGAGCTGCTGATTGAGCCGCTCGTTCACATCCGCCGTGAGACCGATCCGCGCCGCCCATTCCAGGAAAATATCCACCGTGTGGCGGACGTCCGGCGGCGGCTCCGCCGCGGGCAGCCGCGCAGTGAAATACCAGTGACGGCCGGTGACCCAGCCCTCCAGGCGGTTGACGGGAAAATCGAGCCGTTCCAGCCCCTGGGCGGTGGGAATTACCAAATCCGCGCACTCGAGCGTTTCGTCCCATCGATCTCCGAGAGCGACGACGAACGGAATTTTCTCCAGGGCCTGGATGACGCGTTTGGGATCGGCTCCGCTCATCACGACGTTGCTTCCCAGGATGATCAACAGCTCCACCCGGTAGGGGATCAGCTCGGGAAAGTCGAGCAACGCCAGGCCGAGCATCGGGCGGGGCTGCTTGCCGATCGGGAAAAGCTCGTGCAGCTCCACGGTCTCGGGGGCGCGCGGCCGCGGGCCCGGATACTGCGCCTCTCCCCCCGGCCGTCCGCCGCGGAAGACGATCATGCCGTCCGGAGTCCCGCCGATCCGCAGCCGCTCGCCGGGCCCGACGATGCTGGTGCTGATGGCGCCGCCCGGGACATCGACGGCTCCCACCATGACGTTGAGCAGTTGGATGGCGGTGCCGGTCCATACCCCCTGGGTGTGGCAGGTGGAGCCGCGGCTGTCGGCAAAGGAGCACACCGGACGAAACGGCATCCTCGCGCCGCCGATCCGGATCGTGGCGCCGACCTGCGCGGTGGCGCCGAACTCCCGCGCCAGCCGGCGCAGGGTTTGAGCCGGCACCGTCGAGATCGTCTCGACGCGCTCCGGTGGAAACTGGGCGACGTGCGCGCGCAGCAGCTCCAAAGCCGGACGGCAAGTCTGGCCGCCCACGTCAAAGTCGCCGGCCAAGGCCGGCGCCGCCACACCGGGATCGTCGTAAGCCCTGGCCGACCCGGTTGCCTGGTCCCACACCAGCAGCTTGCCCGACTGCGCATGGCGCAGGTAGCGGCCGGTCGGTCCGACCAGGTACGGGGCGTTGCTCTGCTCGGCCAGGAACGCCTTGTCCATATTCCCGAGCTCGTTAATGAGCACATGGAGCAGGGCCAGCGCCACGGCGCCGTCGGTGCCCGGAACGAGCGGAATCCATTCGTCCGCTTTGGAAGCGGTGGGCGAGCAGAGCGGGTCGAACACCACCAGCTTCATGCCGCGCTCCCGGGCATTGGCCATGCCCATGGCGCTCTTCATCGTATCGTGGCCGCTGATCGATCCCTT
>MGSR01000055.1:0-3479 GCA_001798565.1 Deltaproteobacteria bacterium RIFCSPLOWO2_12_FULL_60_16 | reverse complement strand
ATCAGCAGCCGGCAGTATTCGAGATCCGGCTCGCTGTGCATCGAGCCGGTGTTCAAAAACGAAACCCGCGTATGGGTTCCGAACGAAACCCCGGTGGTATAGTTCGGCGTGCCGAAGGCCGCGCCGAAAGCCGCCCCGACGTCCCGGGACATCTCGATCTCCGAAATACCGTTTACGAACATGACCTTGCGAGGATCGTCGGCTTTTATCTTACGCAGGCGGGCGGCGACCTCTGCCATCGCCTGGTCCCAGCTGATCTCTTTCCAGCCGGGATCCTGGCCCGGCCCTTTCTTGGGGTTGGTCCGGATGAGGCAGCTCCTCAGGCGGCGGGGATCGTAGAGCGCCATGACGGCGGAGTGGCCCTTGGCGCAGAGCTTGCCGAAGTTGTGCGGGTTGTCCGGGTTGCCCTCGATCTTGACGACGATGCCATTGACGCGGTGGACCAATATCCCGCACGCGTTGCCGCACATCTTGCAGACACTGGGAATCCAGATATCGTCGCCGCCGGCCGCCGATCGGGCCTGCTGCTCAGCCGCCGACAACAAAGTCTCTGTAGCGGGAAAACTCACCTGGGCCAATTTTACCCCCTGAGGGCTCCGGCGGCACCGCCTGCCGTGAACGTCAGCGAGCTATAGCTGCTGCTTTTTTCTTCGCCGGCGGCTGCTCGGCAGGCCCCAGGATGAGCTCGTGCCAGAGCTTCTCGTACTCGCTCTCGCGCCGCAAAAACGCCTCCGCGTCCACCTGGATGGTATCGAAGCCGCTGCTCATGTAGGGAGGATCGGCCTCGAGGCCGGGGTGACACGGGACCCGCTTCCACTGGCGCAGGATCCTCTGTCCCTCCGCCGAGAGGATATAATCGATCAGCAGGAGGGCGGCGTGCGGATGGGGCGGATCGACCGGCAGCGCCGCCCCCACCAGCTCGGTCACGACCGGCTCCAGCGGGCGCCAGTCGATCGGCAGAGACCGGCGCTTCAGCCACTCGGAATTGTTGCTGTGAATGTGCGGCGAGATGAAGACGCTGCCGGCGGCGATCTGCTCGGCGATGATCTGATGGCCGGCGCGCGCGCCGCACAGCTGGGCGCCCAGGCAGGTGAAAAAGTCGAGCGCCTTTTTCTCTCCCCAGTGGCCCATCAAGGCCGCCATCCAGGTGGCGTCGTGCGCTTCAATGGTGATCTTTCCCTGGAGTCTCAAGTCCAGGAGCCCTTCGTAGCCGCGGGGAACCATCGCTTCGTGCACCAGGCGGGTGTTCCAGGCGAGCACCAGAAAATTTTTCTGCTCGGCCACCCAGTAGCCCTCGCGCTCGTGCAGCTCCCCGGGATAGACGCTGGCCTCCGGCGACCGGTAAGGCTGGAGCAACCCCTGGCGCTTCAGTTTGCCCAGGTTCATATCGCTCAGCTCGACCACGTCCGCCGCGGAGCCGCCGGCGCGCCGCTCCTCGACGACCCGCTCCCGGATCACGACCCCCTTGTCACGCACCATCTCAGGGTGAATGAACGGATAGCGCATGTTGAAGGCCATCAGCAAAGACTGGATGTCCTCCGGCGCCGTCGAAGTATAGAAGGCGACCTTGCCCTCCTCTCTGGCGCCCCGGATCAGCGTCTCTCTGCGCTTCTTCCCGGTCATTTGAGCCAGTTCGCCCGCGCTTGCCCGCTTTCTACCCATAGAAATCCTCCCTCAAGAGGTCACAGCTTTTTTTTCTGCTGCAAAATCTCCGCCGCGATCTTTTCGAACTCCCCTCTTTCCGCCATCTCGGCGTGGCGCCGGTAGGATTCCGGCCACTCTCCCCAGGAAACCCCGTGCCAGGGGTCGCGCGGATTGAGTTGCGGCAGCCCGATCTCTTCCCAGATCGCTTTGGCCCGCTCCATGTAGCTTTGCTTCGGCAGGGAGGTCGGGGTGTAAGGCCACTTGCGCGTGGCATCGATGAGAATCGAGGAGTTTCCTTCCAGGCCGGACCGGCTCGTGGGATACTCCTGTTCCTCCATCGGCAGGGTGCGGGGACCTCCCGACTGATCGGCGGTGGCGCCCCGGCCCTGGACGATGTGGGTGTCGCGATGCGGTTGATAGCGAAAGCTGACCGCCCAGAAGACTGATTCCAGGTCCCAGGGATCGATGTCATCATCGACGGCGACGGCGATCTTGGGCCATTCGGTCGAGACCGCGAGCGCGGCGTTGAGGGCATGCCAGACGGTGCGCTTCGATGTGCGCGTCCCGCCGAGGTCCCGGAGCCGGATGACGCACAGGCGGCGCGAGCCGCCGCAGTGATGGAAAGCGACGTCCTTGACCTGGGGGATGCCGCAGGCGCTGCGCAGAAAATTGAGCATGTGCGCCTCACGATTGATGTTTCCCATGACGCTCGACTCGCTGGGCGGAAACTGGTCCAGGAGATCGTGCCAGACGGGATTTTTCCTGTGGGTAATACCGCGGATATGAAAAGGCAGAGCGGTGCGGTCCACGAAGGTGTAGCCGGTGTGCTCGCCGCTCGCGGGGTCCGGCAGGATGTAGTCCGTCGAGATCTCTCCCTCGAGAACGATCTCGGCGGCGGCCGGCACCTCCAGATCGACCGTCTCGCAGCGCACCATCGCGATCGGCTCCCCGGCCAGGCCGCCCGCCACCTCCAATTCAGACACCCCGTAAGGGATCTCCGTGATGCTGGTCATGACCAGCGCCGGCGACGGTCCGATGACCGCGGCGACCTGGAGAGGTTTCCCGCGCGCCTGGCACTTTTGCCAGTGGATCCTCATGTGGCCCCGCGGCGAAACCCGGGCGCAGCTTTCCAGCGCGCCGAGATAGACGCCGTTGTAGGTTCCTACGTTGATCTCTCCCGTGTCGGGATCTTTGCTGATCCAGCACAGGCCGGTCAGACGCGGCAGCGCCTCCCAGCCGTTGGTAGTCATCGGGATGGGAAACTCCTTGAGCCCGCCGTGGGCGAGCAGCCCCTCGCCGACATGGATCTCTTCCTTGACCGGGCCGCTCTTGACCGGCACCGGAGCGATCGGCCGGCGCAAGGCCTCGGCCCATTTATCGTACATCGCCTGGCGGCTGTTGGCGCATTGAAGCGCGAGCGCGTAGATCTCCTGGCTGGGAGCGATCACCGCTGCCGCCACCGAGCCCTGGTAACTCGCGCCATCCATCCCTGTGACCCGCTCGAACAGAAAGCCGAAGCGCTGCGCCTCTTCCAGGCCGCGGAATTGCCATCGCACCAGGGGGTTGAGCTCGGTGTCCTTATTGATCGGCCGTTGGATGCGGCGGAGTTTGCCGGCCTTATCCAGCGCCTGGAGGAACTCCCTCAGGTCCTTGTAATATCCCATAGTCAGCACTGTCGGTCGCAATTTCAGTGCCACTTGAGGCCGCGTTGGTCGGCCTCCGGCAGCGCCCCCTGCCCTCTGCGTGCGCAGCAACATGGCGGCTTTCAGCACAGGCTTCGGGGAGATATTCCCACCCATAGGAAAAAGAAGAGTGGATTTTCTTACTTTTAGATA
>MGSR01000054.1:7805-12969 GCA_001798565.1 Deltaproteobacteria bacterium RIFCSPLOWO2_12_FULL_60_16 | reverse complement strand
GGAATCGGCAAGCGCGTGATGTCGACCTTGTCGCCCTGCCAGACGTTTTCCTGCGCGGGCCCTTCGGAGACCAGCTTCGGGGTAAGAGGGCGAAGCTCGGCGTCAGCCCATTTTCTCTGCACGTCACCCACGTCGCAGTCGAGGACGAGGCAGTAGATCGAGCGCGAGGAGCCGAGCGCGCCTGTCACCACCGGGATATCGAAACCCTGAACGCGCTCGAACATGAGCGCCGCCCGCTGGGGCTCGGGGATCCTTTCAAAGGCGACCTTGGATACCGCGGCAATCTCCCAATCCTTGTCTACCGGCTTGGAGATCCGGCGCAGTTTTCCACAGGCTTCCAGCCGGTGGAGGAAAGCGCGTAAATCAGCGTAGGGCATGATACCTCCTGGAGAGTGGTTGAAACCGCAATTTCTATGCCACCGGCCGGTCCCTGCCTGATGCTCCCAAATATGCCATTAGCAAAGCTAAATTTAAGAAAAAGGGTTGGGCCATTCCTATTTTCAGGAATCAGAGACGGCTTATGGTTCAACTTGCAAAGTAACTATGCAGAGGATATAAGAAGTCATCCGGTAAGGGGTCTAAAAATGGATGTGACTTTTGATCCCCTGGCGGGCTTTGCCGAGATCGAGCGGCTGGTCTCCAAGATCTATTTTCGCTTTTCCCACCTTTTTATGCATGAGTCTTCCCTGAGAGATTTTTGGTGGGAGATGGCGGTCGAGGAGGAGCAGCACGGGGCGATACTGCTCGCCTGCCGCGAGATGATCCGGGGCTATTCGGACGAGAAGCCGGATCCCAGCATCGGCCGGGAGAAGGCGGAGGAATTTAGCAAGCATCTCACCGGTTATCTCAACAAAGGGACGCCGACGCTAGGGGTGGAGGAGGCCTTCCGGATAGCGTTGGAGATAGAGACCTCGGAGATCGACGCGATCTACAGCAAGCTTTTGTCGTTGGGGGGTCCGAAGATAGCCACGACGATGGAGAATCTGGGAGTGCCGGCCAGCGTGCAGAGGCAGAAGCTCAAGGCGGCGCTGCAGCGGTTCTGCAAAGACCCCGAACTGTTGCGGGCGGCCCAGCAGCTTTAGGCTCGCCTTCCTGAAAAAGTTGAAGCAAGATCCGCGAGATCAGTTCATCAGCGGGCCAATATGAACCATGACATGAGCGACATCATAGGTAAAAGCCGGGCGCTCAGGGCCGTGCTCGAGATGGCGATGAAGGTGGCGCCGACGCAGTCCACCGTGCTGATTACCGGGGAGAGCGGCAGCGGCAAGGAGCTGGTAGCCCACGCGATCCATGCTCAGAGCGACCGCCGGGACAAGTATTTCCTGCCGGTGAACTGCGGCGCGCTGCCTGAGACCCTGCTGGAGAGTCTGTTGTTCGGTCACATGAAAGGCTCGTTTACCGGGGCGTTTGCGAATCAAGAGGGCCTGTTCGAGCGGGCGCGCGGCGGGACGATTTTTTTGGACGAGATCGGGGAGATACCGCAGCACTTGCAGGTGAAGCTTCTGCGCGTGCTCGAGGCCAGGGAGATATTGTCGATCGGAAGCACCACGCCGAGGAAGGTGGATGTGAGGGTATTGGCGGCGACCAATCGGGAGCTGCAGAAAGAGGTGGAGCAGGGGAGATTTCGGGACGATCTCTATTTCCGGTTGAACGTGATGGAGATCCATATCCCGCCCTTGCGCGAGCGGCCCGAGGACATTCCATTGCTGGTCGAGCACCTGATCGAGAAGCACAACCCGGAGCTCAAGAGGCATTTCAAGGGCGCGGAGCCGGCCGTCATCCAGGCGTTGATGTCGCTGCCGTGGAAGGGCAATGTCCGGGAGCTCGATAACGTGATCGAGCACACGATGATCCTGGCCGACGGCGACTGGATCAGGCTCGAGGATCTGCCGCGCTCTCTGCTCGGCGGCAAGGAGGCGGTGCACGCCTACACGCCCAACCTCAAGGAGGCCCTGAAGCAGTTCGAGAAGCAGCATATCGAGCGCGTGCTGGAGCAGGTCAGTCAGGACCGCAAGGAGGCGTCCCGGCTGCTCGATATCAGCCTCTCTTCCCTCTACCGGAAGATAGAGGAGTTCGGCATCTCCTGATTACTCCGCGCCGCCAGGGGCCGGCCGCCCTCACTCTCCCTCGGCCGCGCTCATTTTAAAGAACCGCTGGTAGCAGGCGCGGATGCGCTCGCGTCTGGCCTCGTAATCGCGCAGCAGAAGCGCTCCGGGGTTTTTCTTCTTATTTCCCTTGTAACCCAGCGCCCGGGCGACTCCGTGAAGCTCGCCCGGCTCCCTTTCCACGGTATCTATGGACTGGTCGCGCTGGAGTCTCAGCCGGTGGTCGAGGCGGCGCAGGAAGAGATAGCCCTCCGACAAGAGCCTGTGTTCGCTTGCTTTGATGATCTTTTCTTTTTTCAGGGCTTTCAATGCCTCCAGGGTTCCCCTTTCTCTCAGGCCGGGCAGGCGCCAGCCGTGCGAGAGCTGGAGCATCTGGGTGAGAAACTCGATGTCGACCATCCCTCCTTTGCCTTTTTTGAGGTTGAAGCGCGAGGCGTCTTCCTGGGCCAGCTCGCGCTCCATGCGCATGCGCAGATGATGGATCTCTCCCACCCCGTCCGGCGTGAGACCCCGCCCGTAGGCGAAATCCCCGGCCACCCGTTCGACGCCGGTTCCGAGACTGCGCTCCCCGGCCACGAAACGGGCCTTGATCAGCGCCTGCCTTTCCCACAGCTCAGAGCTGGTCTGGTGGTAGTGGCGAAACGCCGCTAAAGAGGAGACGACCGGGCCGAACTTTCCGGAGGGGCGAAGCCTCAAGTCGATCCTGTAGGCGATTCCCTCTTCGGTCGGCGCGGAGAGAAAAGTCACGAGCTTCTGCCCCAGCCTGACGTAATAATCGTGGGGGTCCAGCCCCTGCCCGCCCTCACTGCGGGCCTCGTCCGGCGCGTCGTAAACAAATATAAGGTCGAGGTCCGAATTATAGTCGATCTCTTTCCCGCCCAGTTTTCCCATTCCCAGGACGGTGAACTTCCCGCCCGGGAGAGCGCCGAAGGACTTCTCTATCTCTTCCAGAGAAAGGGCCAGCGCCGCCTCCACGCAGGCGCCGGCGAGCTCCGATAGTTGCACGATGACATCGCCCAGCTCCAGCGACCCGCCCAGATCATGAAGCGCGATCCGAATGAACTCCTCGGCCTTGTAGCGGCGGATGGCGTTGAGCCTGCCTTCCAGCTCCGCCGTGTCGGCAAAGGCGGCCAGGAGCCTGCGGCCCATCTCGCCCCGGGTCTTGCGCAGCTGGGTGAGATCCACACGGATAAGACTGTCGAGCAACTCGGGCCGTTTGAGGAAGAGGTCCGTCAAGAACTGGCTGTTGGCGAACAGGCTCACCAGCAAGCGCGTGGTTTTGGGATTCTCCGCGAGCAGGGAGAGAAATCCGGTGCGGGCGCCCACGCGATGGCTGAACTCGGCGAAGTTGGCCAGGGCCCGGTCCGGCGCCCCGGACTTGGCGATCTCCGCGATCAGGGCCGGACCCAGCGTGCGCATCACCGCTATTCTCCTCGGGCTCGGCGGAGAATAGGCGGCCCCGTCGCGCATCTCGAGGAGATTCCCGTAGGCCCGCTGCGGGTCGGCAAAACCGAGCCTTGCCAGTTCGGGGAGCAACAGCGCTTCTTGATCCAGGTCGTTCCAGATCTCGCTCAGGCCCGGGCCGCTGCGGGAGCGCAGCTCTTTTTGCGCGCCGTAAAAAAGCCTGTCGAAGGCGCGGCGCACGGAGGCGGTCCGGCTCAGCAGATCGCGGCGAAAGAGCTGCCACTCGCTTCGCCTGCCCCGCGCTTCGTAACCGAGCCGGCGGGCGAGCGCCCGCCGGCCCGCCTCGTCTTCGGGGATGGAATGGACGTGGGCCTCCTGAACCATTTGAATCTTGTGCTCGACATCGCGCAGAAAGCGGTAGGCGTCGCTGAGCTTCGCCTTCTCCCGCGGGGAGATGAAGCCGTGGCCGGCGAGCAGCTCCAGGGTGCGCAAGGTGTTCTGCTGGCGCACGCGGGGCTCGGCGCCGCCGTTCAGGAGCTGCAGCGCCTGGGCAAAAAATTCGATCTCGCGGATGCCGCCGTATCCCAGCTTGATGTTGCTCTTTTCGTTTTGCGGGCCGAGGAGCTCGCGCTGGATGCGCATCTTCATGTGCCTTAGCTCCTCGATCGTCGTAAAGTCGAGGTAGCGGCGGTAGACGAACGGCTGGAGATCGTCGAGGAACTGAGCGCCCAGCTCTGCGGCCCCGGCCACCGCTCTGGCCTTGATCAGGGCGGACCTCTCCCAGCACTGGCCCCAGGATTCGTAGTAGAGCAGGGCGGAGCCAAGGGATTGGACCAGGGGGCCGTTGCGCCCCAGGGGCCTGAGCCTGAGGTCGATGCGAAAGACGAAGCCGTCCTCCGTGACATCTCCGACCACGCGGGTGATCCTCTCCGCCAGCGCGTGAAAGAATTGGCGCGGGATTGCCTTTCCCTTGCCCCCTCCGGCGCTCTCGCCCTCGTCTTCCTCGTAAAGGTAGATGAGGTCCACATCGGAGCTGAAATTGAGCTCGTCACCTCCCAATTTGCCCATGCCCAGGATCACAAAGCGGTTTGGTTTGTCGCTGCCGGGAAGAGAGAGCGCCCCGAAATCTTTTTCCACCTCCGACCGGCAGAATCGGTACGCCGCCTCCAGGGTGGCCTCGGCCAGGGCGCTGAGCTCTCTTGTCGTTTTCTCGACGCCTACGGCAGGAGACAGGTCTCTCGCGCCGATGCGCAGGTACTCTCTTTGCTTGTGCCGGCGCAGCACGCGGGCCAGATCGTCCGAGGATGCCGCCTCGGCGACCGCCGGCGACAGCTCGGCCAGATGGTCCGAGGCCGTTTTCTGTTCTGTCGCAATCTGTCGCAGGAAAAGGTCGGGCCAATCCCGGCCCTGCCGGATCAGGACATCGCTCAGATATGCGCTGCCGCCGAGAAGCCGGAAGAGAGAGGGAAGATCGCTCGCGGGAATTTTATTGAAAGACTTTGCGCTCCCGCTTTCGATCAGCCGGGTGAGATTCGCGCGGGCGAGCGCGGGAGAGGGGCTATTCTTGATCAGCCGCTCGACTTTTCGCCGCACTGGAGGGGATAAGAGTTTACGCGGCTCACTCACGCCTCTAAGCTAATAGTCCTCACAAAAAG
>MGSR01000054.1:6964-7754 GCA_001798565.1 Deltaproteobacteria bacterium RIFCSPLOWO2_12_FULL_60_16 | reverse complement strand
TGGTCGATCGCCATGCGCCGGTACTGGGGATATTTCCTGCGCAGCAAAAGCGCGGCTTTTTTGTGCTTTTGTCCTGCAAGCAGGATTGCCGCCCTTCCGGTAATCAGCACATAGGCCAGCTTCTTCCAATTCTCGTCGTAATGGTCGATGACAACGGCGACGCGGGAGTTGGCCCGGATGTTTTTGATTCTCTTGAGCTTCAGAGGAGAGATCTTCTTGGGTTTCTCATCGATCGGAGAGTAGAGCGCCTTGCCGTCGAAGGCGTAACAGATGGGAATGACGTGGGGCCGGCCGTTTCTATCGCCGGTCGCCAGACGCGCCACGCGCGCGGAGCGGACGAAACCTTTGACCTTCGTAGTCACATTAAATTTTAAACTCCCCCACCACATTCGGGGCAAACACCTCCTCGACCTTGAGCGGTTTATCGATAAGCCCCTGCTCCTGCATGTAGCGAATGAGAGTTTCAAGCACGTGGCGGTTGGGCTCGATCCCGTAGGGCCACCAGTCCGCTCCGAAAAGCGCTTTGAGCTCCTCGACCTCGGCGAAGAGCCACGGCAGCGTGGCGGCGTGCGTGTTGGTGATCTTGAGCATCGCGCCGATGGCGCGCTCCTTCGCCTCTGAGAAGGCCTTGTAGAGACTGCGGGCGACCCAGGGGTGCTGCTCGTAAAGCGCCCTGCGGATGACCAGGACATGCATGATGGGGAAGATCTTGGTTCTCCTGTAATAGTCCATTTCGACTTCTTTGTAATTCGGGAAAAGGCGCCGGATTTTGGGCGATCCTTTGACAAAC
>MGSR01000054.1:0-6838 GCA_001798565.1 Deltaproteobacteria bacterium RIFCSPLOWO2_12_FULL_60_16 | reverse complement strand
GCTCCTTTCGTCCGGTCTCCTCCTGCCCCCCCACGAGCCACTCCATCTCGTGGCTCTTCACGCCGTAGTCGTCCTGGAGCATGCCGCGGATCCACACCGCGGCGGTGATGGAATATTCCGGGGCGCCGACTTTTTTGCCCTTGAAGTCCTGGGGTTTCTGGATTCCCGAATCGGTGTTGATAAAGATGCAGGAGTGTCTGAAAAAGCGCGAAGGAAAAACCGGGATCGCCACGAAGGGCGCGTTGCCCCGGCTCACCATGGTGATCTGGTTGGAAAGGGACATCTCGGAGGCGTCGAATTCCCTGTGGCCGCCCATGCGCCAGAAGATCTCCTCGGCCTGGAGCGGAAGATAATTGAGGCGGATTCCCTCCGGCTGCACGGCGCCGTCCTGGAGCGCTTTGGTCCTATCGTAGTCGCCGCAAGCCACAGTCAGATGCAGTTTTTCCACGATGCCTCCCTTATCTGTTCACTTCGTCTCCCAGCGGGAAAGTCGCTGGGCGATGGCAATCAGGATGATGGAGATGAGTGAAATGACCAGCCCGATCGCCGCCACGCGGCCGCGCATGCCGTCGAGATAGAGGAAATAGAGCAGCGGACCGAGCGGCTCGGAGCCCGGGCTGTAGAGGAACAGGGAGGCGCTGAACTCGCGCATGAAGATGGTGGCGAGAATGATCCAGCCGGCCACGACTCCCGGCCGCATCATCGGAATAAGGATGCGGCGAAAGGTCGCCAGAAAGCCCGCGCCGCAGACGATGGAGGCCTCTTCGAGCTCGCGGTGGATCTGAATGATGGTGCTGCTGACTGCCCTGAGCCCGTATGGGAGGAAGCGCGTGACGTAGGCGATCATAATGATCCAGATCGTGGCATAGACGGGTATCGGGAAGTCCACGTAAGCCCAGAGAAGGCCTAGGGCAAGCGCAGTCCCGGGAAAGGCCCAGGGAATGAACACCAATCCCTCCAGCAGGCCTCTGGCCGCGATCTTGGTTCGCACCGTGATGTACGAGGTCAGCGAGGCCAGGAGCATGCAGAGAGAGGCCCCAACGACGGCTAGAAAGAGGCTGTTGCCGAAGGCCCGGTAAACCCTGTCGTTGTCCGCGATATAGCGAAAGTTGTCGAGGGTCAGGTTCTTCCAGGTCTCCCAGGTGGGGACGTGGTAGTAAGGGAGAACCGACATGAGAAGCAGGACCATGAACGGCAGGATCACCATCAAGGCGAGAAGAATAAAGGCCACCGCCGAGGCGAGGATTCTCCATCCGCCCAGATCGATCTGGTGCGGGCGAAAGCCCTTCCCGGTTACCGTGGAGAAGCTTTCGACCTGAGAGGTGAAACGGCGGTACAGATAAACAAAAACCAGCGCGATCACGAGGATCCCCACCCCGTAGGTCGCGGCGAGGTTGTGGTTGGTCGGAAAAGAGCCCAGGGCCTCGCGCCAGATCTTGGTCGTGAAGACTTCGATCCTGGCGGGCAGGGCGATGATGGCCGGAGTGTCGAAGCTTTCAACGGCCCGGACGAAATTCAGAGTCCCCGCCGCCAGAATGGCGGGCCGCATGAGGGGAAAGGTGATGCGCGTCGCCACGCCGAATTCGCCCGAGCCGAGGGTCTTGGCCGACTCCTCCAGCGCCGGATCCATGCTTTTCATGGCCGCGGCGATGATGAGAAAGGAGAGCGGCGTGAGAATCAACCCCTCCACGAAAATCAGTCCTGGGATGGAATAGATATTAAACAGACCGCTTTCCAAGCCGAACCATTGCATGAGTATGGCGTTGATCAGGCCGTTGTTCGGGTTGAGCAGCAGGACCCAGGAAATGGAAATCAGGATAGGGGGCATGATGTTGGGAACAATGGCCGTCAGCTCGAAGAGCTTTCTAAAAGGAGCGTTGGTCCGGATCGTGATCCAGGCCAGGGTCAAGGCCAGAATCACGGAGAGTCCGGATGCTCCTATGCCGAAGATAAACGAGGTGAGGATCAGCCGGTAGGCCTCCGGATCCGAGTAGGCCTGGATATAGTTGTTGAGCGTGAAATGGCCCGGAACCCCGAGCGGCGCGTCGGTAAAGCTGCCGTAGAGGAGGAAAAAGCTCGGGTAGAGGCTGAGAAAGGCGATGATCCCCCCTACGCCCATAAAGACCCAATTCACGGGCTGGCTGAGGAACGCCGCGGCCCTGTCCAGGCTCCAGACGGCGGGGAGCCGCCCGATCGCGATGGTCCTGTGATTCACTACGCCTAAACGTCCCTACTTGAGAAAGAGCTTGGAGTACTCCTTCTTCTTTGCGGCGAAGCCCTTCTTGTCGAAATTCACCATCTGGACGAACTGGATCTTCTCCGCGTCCGGCAGGGGTGGATAAATCCCCTTTCGGTTCACAAACTCGCCCATCTCAGCCATGATTTTCATACTCTCGTCGTCGATGAAATAGTCGATGAAAGCCTTTCCTCCGCTGGAATGGGGCGCCTTGTTATTCAAGGCCACGTAGTGGCCGTCTCCCAGCATCTTCCCCAACCTCACATAGTCCATCGGCGCGCCCTTCTTGCCAAAGATAAAAACGTACTTGACATAAGTAATCGCGATTGGCGTTTCCCCTGTGGTCACGCGCTCGGCCGCCGGCAGGAGCGATTCAACCAGGATCGGCTTGGTAGCGGCCAAATCTCGGACGAACTTGTCCGCCTTTTCTTTCCCCATGATTTTGTCCAGGCTCGCGACCCACTGCGTGGTCGTGGTGTGCTGCGTCGGGTCGGGCATGACAAGCTTTCCCTTGTATTTGGGGTTGACGAGGTCCTCGAGGGATTTCGGCGCGTCGGCCGGCTTGATGATGCTTTTATTATAAACGATCCCCGCAATGACATTGCGGTATCTCGGCCCCAGATTCGGATCGATCGCGTCCTTTGGAAAATCGGCGGCCGAGGGCGAGTTATACTTTGCGAATATACCCTCGTTCAGCATGACGTGCATGGGGGCCGCGTTGGTCAACATGACATCGAAGAGCGGCTTCCCGGCCCGATACTCGCTCATCGCTCGATCCATGACCTTGGTCGCAGAGGCCCTCCAGTAGTCCACCTGCAACCCGGTCTTCTTTTGAAAGGCTTTAATGATGGCTCCGACTGTATCCGACTCAAGGGAGCCGTAAACCACAGCCTTCCCCCCCTCTTTCTTGGCCGCCTCGACGAGTTTGGCGTCCTGACCCCAGGCTTGGGACGCGAAGAAAAAAGCGACCGCACACACCAGCAGATACTTGAATTTATCCGACATGGCTCTTTACCTCCCTTTCGATTCTATTAGACGCAGGCGGAGGCAATAGTTTCAAATTTGCCAGCTGGAGTCAAGACGCCCTCTGAGAGCGGCGCTCACCGCCGGAGGCTTCTCTCAAGATCGATGCAATAGCTCCCTCGGGGAACGCGCTCTCGGCTGCGGCCGATGGACCTCTGGTTAAACCGAAGCTTTCCAGTCGGACGTCCGCCGCCTCATTCGCGCTCCCCTCGGTCGCTCCGTAGAGCGAGGGGGCTCGCTGAGCAAGCCGAAAGCACCAGTCGTGCAGGTTCAAAGAAACCACGGGTCTATTGCTTTCGGCGCGTGAGGCGAGTCCCTGAGCTACCCCCATTGCTTTGGGCGGACGAAGCAGCCTCCCGAGCGATCCCTATTGCTTTCGGCGCGCGAGGCGATTTCCCGAATGAACCTTCGGGCTGTTGACGAGCGGGAAGCGGTCATATAAGAAATTTTTAACCCTTTAGAACGGAGTTCATAGGTAATGGAGAAAATGGAGTTGATCGTCAAGGGCGGAACGGTCTGGACACCCGGGGGCTTCATCGAAGCGGACATCGCCGCCGCCCGGGGCAAGGTGGTCGCGCTGGGCAGGTCGGAGGCCTTCCCGGCCTCGGCGGATACCGTCATAGACGCGAAAGGCAAGGTGGTGCTTCCGGGATTGATCGACACGCATACGCACCACCGGGAGCCCGGATTCACGCACAAGGAGGACCTGACCACCGCGACCCAGGGGGCCGCGGCCGGTGGGGTGACGCTCTCTATCGGCATGCCGAACGTCGATCCGCCGACGACGACGGTCGAGCGCTACCGCGACGTGATCGAGCTGAGCAGGAAAAAGGCGATCGTGGACTTCAACCACAATCCCTCGGGGACGGTGCCGGAGCAGATCCCCGGGCTCGCCGGAGCCGGCTGTCTCGCCTTCAAGATCTTCATGGTCAGGGACACCGGAAGAGATTATCCCCACATGCCCGGCATCGGGCTCCACAACCACGGCGCGCTTTTCCGCTGCTTCGAGGAGGTGGCCAAGACCGGCCTGCCGCTCATGATCCATCCGCACGATCAGGATCTGATGGACGTCATCGAGCAGAGATACTGGGAGAGAGGCGACCGCAGCCCGCAGGCCTACGCCAGGGCCTACCGCGATTTCGACGGCATCATCTGGGATACCGCCATCGCGACCATTCTGCGCTTTCAGAAGGCCACCGGGGTGAAGCTGCACATCCTGCACACCAGCACGCCGGGCGGATTGGAGATGGCGCGGCGGGCCAAAGGGGAGGGGCGCCCCGTGAGCGTCGAGGTCAACCCCTGGGCGCTTTTTCTCGGCTCCTGGGAGAATGT
Source organism: Deltaproteobacteria bacterium RIFCSPLOWO2_12_FULL_60_16 (assembly GCA_001798565.1). Lineage (GTDB taxonomy): Bacteria > Desulfobacterota > Binatia > UBA9968 > UBA9968 > UBA9968. The sequence continues at coordinate 2,247 of MGSR01000054.1, read as the reverse complement.
CGAGAAGCTCGGCCCTTACTGTCTCGGCTTCTGGGTGCCCGAGCACCACGTCGAGGCGCTCTGGCAGGGGATCGAGGATGGGACCGTGGATCTTATCGGCACCGATCACGCCCCCCATACGAAGGAGGAGAAGGATATCGGCTGGAAGGATATGTGGAAGTCTCCCGGCGGCGAGCCGCAGATTCAGGATTACTTAAAACTTTTTCTCACCGCGGTGAACGAAGGGAAGCTCACTCTGGACAAGCTCGTGCGCATCACCTCGTACAATCCCGCCCGCATCTTCGGCGTCTATCCCAGGAAGGGAACGATTCAGGTCGGATCGGACGCCGATCTCACGATCGTGGACATGAAGCGCGAGGAGACGATCACCAACGAGACGACCTACACGCGAGTCGGCTGGACCCCCTACCATGGGCGCAAGGTCAAAGGCGCGCCGGTCTATACCATCGTCCGGGGCAAGGTGGTGATGCAGGACGGCAAGGTCGTGGGCAAGCCGGGCGGCGGCGAGTTTATAACTCCGGTGGCAGGATGAGGGGGGAGCCGATCGCGGTTGACCTTTCGGGAATAGCCGCATAGAGTGATTCCAGGAGGTTGCCATGGCTGCACGTGAAGTACTTCAGAAGAGCGAGGAGATCCTCAGAGGGATCATTCGCAGCATCGACAAGGATCTCGACTATACCCTGCCGGTCGGTTCTGATGCCCAGGGGCCGAGATTTACCCTCCAGCTATCCACGCGAGGCCGCGCGGCGACTGTCTCTCTCTCCATGGACGACCTGAAATCGGCCGAAGTGGACGCGGTTCGCAAGAATGCCGTCCGGCAGAAGATCAAGAGCGCTCGCGACCACATGCTGGACAACCATCTCAAGGATGTTTTGGGGACAAAGGTGGCGCGGATGCTGAAAGGGGCCGGCGAGGCCCAGGAGGCGTTTCAGCGCTCTTCTTTTCGCCGTCCCGGCTTCGGGCGCGCGCCGAGAAGATAGAGTCCTAACGGGTATCAGCCCTCGATCTTTTCTTCCGAATCGATCTTGTTGATCACCAGACCGCTGATGAGCTTGGGATAAAAGTAGGTCGACTTCTGCGGCATCTTCTCGCCCCGCTGAACCACGGCCAGGATCTCCTCGGGCTTGGGCGGGTTCAAGATAAAGGCGGCCTGGTAGTCCTCCTTGTCGACCGCCTTCAGCACTCTCTCCTCATCCTGGGAGTAGCTGATCACTTCGCCCTGGACCTGCACCTCCGGCGGGATCCCCAGGATATGAGCCAGGATGAGGAGATGCAGGGCGCTCACGTCCAGATCGCGCAGCGGATCGCTCAAATCCTTTGCCAGCCGCTGCATGATTCTCTTGCTTTTCAGCCGCAGGATCAGGTAGCGCGGGTCGCGCTTGAAGGAGACGCCGATCATATGGCGCTTTCTTCCTCCGCTCCTGAGCGCGCGCAGGAACCAGCGCTGCCCCTCCGGGGTCTTGGGATAGGGTTCCAGATAGAAATGGCGCTGCAGCTCCTCCTCGAGCTTCTGAAAAGGAATCGACGGGAACGAGCGCACCAGGCGATGCGTCGGCAGGATGACCAGTCCGTCATCGTTCATATTGGAAAAATACATCATCACGTAGTTAAATGGCTCCCGCCCGCTAAAATTTCCTCTTTCCTCGCGCAAACGGTTGCGGTAGTTGAGCGCGGCCTCGTAGCGGTGGTGGCCGTCGGCGATCAGCAGGGGCTGCTCGGCCATCTCGCGCTGCGCCAGGCGGACGACCTCCGGATCGCTGATGCGCCAGAGCAGGCAGGTCCCGCCGCCGTCTTCTTTGACCTCTATGGTCGGAGGGACGCCCTGCGCCTGCTCCATCAGCGCGTTATTGATGGTCTGCTTCGGATGGGAATAGAGGGCGAAAATAGGGCTTAAGTTGGCGTGGCAGGCGAGCATGAGGCGAAGACGATCCTCTTTCGGCGCCGCCAATGTTTTCTCGTGCGGCCGGATGGCTCCGGTGGAGAAGTCCTCGATCTGAGCCAGGGCGATAAAGCCCAGGCGCTCCCTCGTCTTTCCCTCGTTGTCTGGAAAGCGGTGGCTCAGGAAATACAGCGCGGGCTTGTCATCGCGCACGAAAATCCCTTCCGCCTGCCAGCTCTCGAACAAGCGCGCGACGCTCTCGTAGGGCCCCGGCTCCTGGCTCAGGATCAGGCGCACGAAGTTGTAGGGGGATTTCCGGTAGAGCCTGTCGTGCTCCTCCGGCGTGATCACGTCATACGGCGGGGCGA
>MGSR01000053.1 GCA_001798565.1 Deltaproteobacteria bacterium RIFCSPLOWO2_12_FULL_60_16 | reverse complement strand
AGTCGTTGAAGCGCCAGCTCTTTTTCAACCTCACCGGCGCTCCACAGATCATCTCTTGCTTTGAACAGATATTCGGCGAATTTGCCGCCCGCGTACTTGTCGTAAAACAACTGCGTGTCGCAATAACGCTGTTTAAACTCGCTGAGAATAATCTCTTCGTCGTTCGGCACATCCTGACTCTGGACTTTGACGAGACCCTGCGCCGCATGCACCATGGCCTCATAGGCCGTCGTAACCGCCTTTTTTAAATCCCCGGAATCGAAATGGATCTGCGCCTCGAAGAGCTCCCGCTCGCTCGCCGCCAGCGTGAATTGCGCCTGCGAAACGACCTCCCCGGCGCACTCGCCAACGCCCATATCCGTCAGGGTAAATTCTCTCGGATCTCCCCAATCGCTATAATAGGACGCATCGGCGTCGTGGGAGGGGAGCCGCGTGAGGTCGTCCAGCATGGCTTTGACCTCTTTTTTGCCGATCCTTCCGATGAAGTCTTGAAAGCTCTCACCTTTCAGCCGTTCCCGTACATACCGATCGGTAACCCGCATCACGACCTCCGGTATCCGCCTGGAAGGGACGGCGCTGACCGGCAGCCCGTAAGCCCCGGCGTTGTCCTTCCACTTACCGCCGAGCATCACCTGGAAGTGAGGCACGGTATAACCGTTGATATTCCTGCTGATGCCGTAAAATCCGATATCGGCAACGTGGTGCTGGCCGCACGAATTGAAGCAGCCGCTCACCTTAATCCGCAGATCTTTTACCGCCGCGTCGAGCTCAAGGCTCTTCTCGCCCAAGCGGGTGCGAAGCTCTCGCGCCAGGCCGCGCGATGAGGCGATTCCCAATTTGCATGTATCCGTTCCCGGACAGGCCGTGACGTCGACAATCGTGCCGGCATTAGGCTCCCCCAGACCGATCTCGCAAAGCGCCGAATAAAGTGCGGGCAGATCCGCTTCGCTGACCCAGCGCAGCGCAATATTCTGCTCTACGGTTGTCCTGATGGTGTCCCTGACGAAGCGTCGCGCGATATCGGCGAGGTCGCGGAACTGAGACGCCGTGATGTCACCCATCGGAAGGGTGACCGTGGCCACAACATAGCCCGGCTGCCTTTGACGGTAGATATTCGTGCTGTACCAGGCGTCGAACCCGACCGGTCGTTCAGCGCCATTTCGGCTTACTCCCCGCTTGAGGGGTTCTTCGGTTTGCTCGTCCACGGTTGCGAGAAAATCCGTCCAGCGGGGATCCGGAGTCAGCTTATTCCGCTCCTCGAGCACGATCCTGCGAAACTCCTCGATCCCCAGATGGGCAACGAGAAACTTGATTCGCGCCCGCGCGCGGTTGCGCTTCTCCCCCAATCGCGCGAAAATCCGCGCAACGGCCTGAGCCATGGGCAGGAGCTCCTCCTCCGGCAGAAATTCGTTGAAAAGCTTCGCTTTGTGCGGTACGCTCCCCAGGCCGCCGCCCACATAAAACTCAAAACCGCGCCGCTCCTTGCCGTCTACCACCCTCTTTCGGGCAATGGCTCCCAGGTCATGCATACTAGTCAACCCGCAGGCCTCCTCTTTACAGCCGGAGAAAGCAACCTTAAATTTTCTCCCGAAGTCCTGCGTATCCGGGTGTCCTAACAAAAACCTCGAAGAGGCCTTGGCGTAAGGGGTAACGTCAAAAACCTCGTCTCTACAGACCCCGGCAAGAGGACAGGCCGTTACGTTGCGCACGACGTTGCCGCACGCCTCCCGGCTAGTAATGCCGACCGCGGCAAGACGACGCATGAGGGACGGTGTGTCGTCGATGTGGACGAAGTGGTATTGAATATCCTGGCGAGTGGTGACGTGGGAGACCCCGTCGGCGTATTCCTCGGACAGATCGGCTAGAACTTCCATCTGCTGCGGACTGAGTCCGCCGAAGGGAATTTTGATACGCATCATCCCGGGCGCATCCCACACGGTCTCGGGGCCTTTGGTTAGTCCGCCCGACGGGAGCTTGAGTTTTTGCACCCTGACGCCGTCATGTCTCTGGCCGTTATCGTAACGCTGGCCGTAGACGCCCCGGCGCAGCCGCGTCTCGGCAAAGACCCTCTCGTCGATCTTTCCTTGCTTCCGTAGGGCGATCTGGGTTTCGAAGATATCAATCTCGCGTCCCAGGTCCGGCGGTATCAAGTGTACGAGCGCCTCTTTCCACGACTCGGCCTTGTTCATAAATCGCCCCTTTGAAAACCCCTGCGAATGCCCTTTCCAATAATCTTTATTTGTTTACTTGGTTATTATTACAAATCAGTTTGAATGTCAAGCACGATTAACAGATTAAATATTAAATAAGGGGGTGTTTCTGGCGCGCGATCCTGCCCTGCAATTCCATCAGGGCATCGAGCACGGCCTCAGGTCTCGGTGGGCAGCCCGGAACATAGACATCAACGGGAATAATCCGGTCAATTCCCTGCACGGTCGCGTAATTATCGTAGAAGCCTCCGCTAGCCGCGCAGGCCCCGAACGCCATCACCCATTTCGGCTCACCCATCTGGTCATAGACCCGCTTCAGGACTGGGGCGAGCTTATGGTTTACGGTCCCTATAACCATCAGCAGGTCTGCCTGCCGAGGACTGAAGCGGGGCAAGAGGGCGCCGAAGCGATCAATATCGTATGGGGACATAGACAGCGACATGTACTCCATCGCACAACAAGCTGTGGCGAATGGATAAGGAAAGATAGAGTATTTGCGAGCCCACCCGACCGCCTTGTCCACCCGCGTTAACACGACGCTTTCGGCCAACAGCCTGTCCTCGCCGAACCTGGACCGGAGTTCCGTCTCATTGGAAGCCATGTTTCTACCTATAAACCCGCCGGCACAATAAATCAAATCTGGCCCCGTCGGAAACGGGGTTTGGATCTGCTCTTACCATTCCCCTTGACAATAGGATACCCCCGTTTTACCCTGATGCAATCGTCACATCCGTGACTTCCGGCAAGCGAAAGAATTCGCCAGCAAAGCCACCAGGAGAAGCTGCCTTATGGAGGCAAAAAAGATTCTCGTCGTAGAAGACAACGAAGACACCAGGGAAATTCTGCTCTACAGATTGAAGAGCATGGGGAACTATGAGGTGTTACTTGCTTCCAATGGCAAGGAGGCACTACAAATCGCCACGCAGACAAAGCCGGACCTGATCATTATGGACCTCAAAATGCCGGTGATGGACGGCTGGGAGGCGACAAAGGCGCTGAGGAAAACCGACTGGGGAAAGGATTTGCCGGTAATTGCCCTGACTGCACAGGCGATGGAAAGAGACGAGGAGAAGGCTCTTGGCGTCGGTTGCAATGATTACATAGCGAAACCGATAATGGACTACGCCATCCTGAAGAAGAAGGTGGAAAAGCTACTGAAATAGCCCGATGGCGTCGCCTGGCGTTATCTGACCGAAGTTCTTCCTGCTCTGCTCGCGAGACCTCGATTAAAGCTTCACTACGTTGACCGCCTGGGGACCTTTTTCCCCCTGTGTGATGTCGAACTGGACCATCTGTCCTTCATTCAGAGTCTTGAATCCGTCGCCTTGAATGGCCGTGTAATGGACGAACACATCCCCACCCCCCTCCTTCTCGATAAATCCGTACCCTTTAGAGTTATTAAACCACTTTACTTTCCCGGTCTCCATCTCTTACACCTCCCTGCCCACCCAAACTTACCCACATACAGGTGAGCGTATCGAACGTGACTGCCCCATGAAGCCACCAGATCCAAACCCGTTACGAAATCTCTTGTCCCGTTTTTTGAACCCCTGCCCGAGTGAGGAGCGACATTCTTGATGCACCCTCGGAGCCCCTGGGAAAGAGACGGTTTTTCTTAGGTCGCGACATTAGATAAAGGCAGGTGCCATTGTCAAGGAAAAAATTCTCCGAGAAGGCGGGATCATGGTGACGACCAAAAAAATCCAAATTTCAGTTGTGGGAAGCTCCGAGCCGGACAACGAATTGCTGCCCGTGGCCAGAGAAGTAGGCCGCGTCATTGCGGCCCAAGGCGCGGTTTTGATATGCGGCGGCCTGGGTGGAATGATGGAGGCCGCAGCCCGTGGCGCCAAGGAAAACGGCGGCCTAACGGTTGGAATCCTGCCAAACTATGACAAACACTCCGCCAACCCTTTTACCGATGTCACGATCCCAACGGGACTCGGGCACGCCAGAAACATTCTGGTAGTCGCTTCGGGAGATATCGTTGTCGCCCTCCCCGGATCCCACGGAACAGGATCGGAAGTTGCGATTGCGCTCAAACTTGGGAAACCGGTGATCGGAGTACGCGCCTGGCGTGACACCGGCGGAGTGAAGTACGTGGACTCCGCTGAGGAACTAGAGAGGGAGCTTCTGCTATGTTTTTAGGCACTGTCTAACCTATTACTTCCACGCTGTTTTTTCCACGATTATAGTGGATTATAAACAGAAAAACGCTTTTATATTGACATCCGGATCTTTTTCCACTAATATTTATTGCTGTTATGCCCTTTGTTCCCGGCACACTACGAGAATAACGAGTGATAAGCGAAGGACTGAGCATGGCGATTTATACACCTCTTCATAAAAGAGACGCGGTGCGGATAGCCGAGGAGTTCGGCCTGGGCGATTTCGCCTCCTATGTGGGGGTTCGAAACGGCTCCGTTAACACCCATTACCTTGTGGAAACAAAGCGAGGTCGTTTTTTCATCAAGATCGACGAGGTCAAAAGCGAGGTCGAGGTTAAGCAGGAACTGGAGCTCCTCTTTTACCTGAAGCGCCAAGGCTGTCCGTGCCCGCAACCGATCAAAAGCAAAAAAGGCAAGTACTACCACGAATTCCATGGAAAATATCTTTCGGTCAGCCGGCATATCGAGGGCGCAGAGCTCCCTTTGGAGGCCCTGACCCCATCCCACTTGGAGGTGTTGGGCCACGCGCTGGCCGACCTGCACCTGATAGGACGGGGCTACAAAAAAGGGATTGATAACCGATTCGGATTTACCAAAATCGTCGCGATTTATCGCGAGGTCCGAAAACAGCTTCCTTCTCACCTGAAGAACATCGTAAGGGTTCTGGATGATGAGGCGTCCTATCTAGAAAACTACCTGGACAATAACCTTCCGAAAGGCATTATCCACGGGGATCTCTTCCCGGATAACGTAAAGTTCAAAGGCTCCAGGCTGGTGGGCATCGTCGATTTCGAAGCCGCATGCCGCGGAAAGCTCATTTATGACCTCGCCACCGCGGTCAATGCCCTTTGCTATACGGAGGACCGGTATCAGATTGACCGGTTCGAAGCCTTGATCACGGGATATGAGAGTCTGCGCCCCTTGTCCTTGCCGGAGTGGGATTCCTTCCCTAACGAGCTTCGCTTCTCGGCGCTACGCTTTACGGTGACGAGGATCAAGGACTTCTACCTCCGTAAGGCGGATGAAAACCGTCGGATGTACAAAGACTTTAAGGAGTTTTTCGACAGGCTCTTGATCCTCCGGCGGGAAAAGAGCGGAGGCATGGAAGACATTCTCCTGGCGATGGCGACAGGCTACGACTATCGCAAATATCAGAAGTCCAAACCCTCTAAGTAGTTCGCACCCCTTTCTCGCATTGGCCTCAGTGCTGATTCCTTGGAGTGCCCGCAGCCAGCCTCCTCATCTTTAGCAGCGTATCCTGGCGAATAAGGCGGATTAAAGCGAAAAATGTCACCAACGCCCCGAGCAGAAACAACACTCTGCCTCCGCCGAGCACTACATAGAAGAAATCGAGCTTGACCCGGGCCGCATTGTACTTCTCACGGTCCTGCGTGATCGGCCGAAGCACCTCCTCATTTTTCTGATGGTCCAGCTCCTGAAAGCTGCGGTAGCTCTCCTCCAGCCCGGTCTGGGCGGTCTTCTGCAGCAATCCTTGATATCTGGCGGTCTCGACGGCGCCCACGATCCAGTTACCGAGACCCAGGATGAGGCACATCACGCCGGCGACCAGGAAATAGCTGGAGTAGATGTCACGCGGCTTCATAACCTAATCTCCGAATAGCAAATCCCGCGGTAAAGGTCAATTTTACCCGCGGACGACCGAAGCAACTTGAACTGAAGGTAAGAGTAGCCTAGGATAGAAACGCTATGCGCTCCTTTGTGATCGGCGACGTTCACGGCTGCCTGGATGAGCTGACTTGCATGTTGACCAGCTTGCCGCTCGAGTCTTCGGATCGCCTGATTTTTTTGGGCGACTACATCGACCGCGGGCCGGACTCCAAGGGCGTCGTCTCTTACCTCATCGAGCATGAGCGGAAAGGCAAGCAGGAGCATATATTTCTCAAGGGCAATCACGAAGACATGTTTCTATCGTATCTGGGGCTGGCAGGGAGGCACGGGGATATGTTTCTTTTCAACGGCGGCGGGGCGACACTGGCAAGCTATGGGCTCTTTCCACGGGACAGCGCTTCCGCGGATACCCTGTCGGCGATCCCCAGCGAGCACCTGCGCTTCTTCCAAAGTCTAAAAACTCATTATTTGCTCGATTCTTATCTCTGCGTCCACGCCGGTATTGACCCGTGGAAACCTTTGAGCCAACAACAGGAGGAGGATCTCCTTTGGATCCGAGATGAATTTATTCTGAATCCTCATCCCTTGCCTTATACGGTCCTCTTCGGGCACACGCCGCGGCCGGAGGTCCTGTTTCACCTTCCCTATAAGATCGGCCTGGACACGGGTTTGGTGTACGGCAACCAGCTCACCTGCCTGGAAGTGGAAGAAAAGGTCCTATACCAGATCAACCGGGGAAGGAAAAAGATGACGCGCAGGCCTGTCGGCAATGTCTGGGAGCAGGTGGACCGGTCCCATTCGGCATAGCTATTGCGTTGGCCGTTTCTTTCCATATTGCATGGTGATTGAACCTGTGGCGGTGTAGCTCAGTTGGTCAGAGCACGCGGCTCATATCCGCGGAG
>MGSR01000052.1:1846-7659 GCA_001798565.1 Deltaproteobacteria bacterium RIFCSPLOWO2_12_FULL_60_16 | reverse complement strand
CCGGTTATGACGGCTACTTTTCCTTCAAGCATGATGGAGTCCTCCTCCTGAAAAAAAATTGCGGCCATTCACGGGCCGATGGTGCCGAAGATCGGCTTTCCGGAAAGCCAGTCCGTTATGGCCTTGACCACCTCGTTTTCCTTGCCGAGAAAGCCGTGGGTGCTCAACGCCTCGCAGGGCTTGGAGAGCGGCGGACTGCCGCCGATGACCGTGACGAAATCCTTTTTCCTGCTCGTGGTCACGCGCCGGAAGAGATCGCGCGCCCCGGCATAGGGCGTGATCCGGCAGCCGTCGTCGCGGTGGTGCACGAACAGGACCGGGTAGCGGATTCGCTCGAGCGGCAGGCTGCCGATCTGCTCGTATGCGCCGGTCAGCACGACTCCTGCCACGCTCTCCCCCTCCAGCGCCGTCGCCACATAAGCGGCCGAAAGCGTGCCCCGGCTGGTGCCGACAAAATATACCGGCTGCCGGTAGGTCTCGGCGAAAAAGCGCACCACCGCCCGCATCTCCCTCAAGTGCTCCGGACTGGTGCGAAAGCCGTCGGAGATCCCCGAGGGGCGGTCCGAAGGGACATCGATGATCGCGGACGTAAATCCCTCGAGCGCGAAGAGATGGGAGCTCCGGACCAGAAAATTGTTGCTCAGGCGAAAGCCGCGGTCGCCCTCCTTGAAATGGCCCGTGCCGTCTCCCCCGGGAAAGAGGATCAGGATTCCCTTGCTCTTGCCCTCGGGCTGGATCATCAGGATCCGCTGCTGCACCCCCGGCCGCGTGGCGAGCGTGATCATCGCCTCCGTGTAGGTTATCTCTTCGAGCACCGCCGAGGGCTCGGAGAGCTGCGGGGCCGCCGAGCAGCCTGAAAGCAAAGCGAGCGCAAACGCGGCCGGGACCGCTTTCCTGTGGATGGTGCCCATCTTTCTCCTCTCCTCGCGGTTAGTTTTTATTCCTGTGAGGGAGCTATCGTCAAGGCAAAAAAATCGCCCTTATAATATTCGCTTTGACTTCCCATCGCGGAGGAAAGTAGAATCGCGGTTAATATGAATTAGAAACGGAGGATGTTATGGCGGAGCCGCTCACGCTCGAGGTTTTTTCGGACTACGTCTGACCCTGGTGCTACCTCAGTACCGGGCGTATTGAGAAGCTCAGAGACAGTTACGGTCTGACAATCAAATTCACCCATTTTCCGCTCCATCCGGAAACCCCGGCGGAGGGACGGAGCCGTCCGGTGGATCCGGCCAGAGCCGCGCGCATGAAGGCCCTGGCCGATGAGGAAGGGCTCCCCTACAACAGCGGGCGGAACATGAGCTACAACAGCCGCCTGGCGCAGGAGCTCGCCAAATGGGCGGAGAGCAAAGGCAAAGGCTATGAGATCCACGACCCGCTCTTCCGCGCCTACTTCGTCGGGGTAAAAAATATCGCCCGGCCCGAAATCCTGCTCGAGGTCGCGGACCGGCTCGGGCTTCCCCGCGACGAGGCGATGGAGGCGCTTGAGAGCCGGAGCTTCAAGGAGGCGGTGGACGAGGATTGGCGCCGCTGCGCCAAGCTGGGGGTTAACGCGGTGCCGACATTTCTGGCCGGCCGCTACGCGCTGGTCGGCGCTCACCCCTATGAGGAGCTGGAAAGGCTCGTCCAGAGAGCGGCCTAGAAGCTCCACGGCGCGATGCAGCCCATAAACAAGATCGCGGAGAAGCTCTCCCTCGCGGATGACGACCTCGAATTTTACGGCCGCTATACGGCCAAGGTGAGGCTGAACCGCCTGCCCGGCGCCGGCGCTTCCCCCAAAGGAAAGCTCATTCTGGTCACCGCGATCACGCCGACGAGCCACGGCGAGGGCAAGACCGTGGTCTCGATCGGGCTCGCCCAGGCGCTGGAAAAGCTCGGCAAGAAGTCGATCGTCACCCTGCGCGAGCCGTCGCTCGGGCCGGTCTTCGGCGTCAAAGGGGGCGCGAGCGGCGGCGGGCGCTCCCAGGTCCTGCCGAGCGAGAAGATCAACCTGCACTTCAACGGCGACATCCATGCCGTGGCCGCGGCCCATAACCTTCTCGCCGCCATGATCGACTCCCACCTCCATCACGGCAATGAATTGAAGATCGACGTGGACAACATCTTCTGGCCGCGCACGCTCGACATGAACGACCGCGCCCTGCGCCACGTGATCGTGGGGCTCGGCGGCAAGGCCAACGGCGTGCCGCGCGAGACCGGCTTCGTCATCACCGCGGCCTCGGAGGTGATGGCGGCGCTGGCGCTGGCCGGCTCGCGCGCGGACCTGGGCCGGCGGCTGAGCGAGATCACCGTCGGTTTCAATCTCGACGGCCGGATCGTGCGCGCGGGCGACCTCGGCGCCACCGGCGCGATGATGGTCCTGCTCAACGAGGCGATCATGCCCAATCTGGTCCAGACCACCGAGGCGACCCCCGCGCTCATCCATGCCGGCCCCTTCGCCAACATCGCGCACGGCACCAGCAGCGTGATCGCCCAGAGAATGGCCCTCTCGCTCGCCGACTACGCCGTCAACGAGACCGGCTTCGGCGCGGACCTCGGGGCGGAGAAGTTTCTCGACATCGTGATGCCCGCCTCCGGCTTGAAGCCTTCGGCCGCGGTGCTGATCGCGACCGTGCGCGGCATCCGGGCGCAGGCCGGGAGCGGGACGAGAGGGGCGGAGGCGCTGAAAGCCGGCCTCGCCAATCTCGCCAAACATGTCGAGAATCTCAAAAAGTTCGGCCTGCCGGTCGTCGTGGCGATCAACCGCTTCCCCGACGACAGTGAGGAGGAGATCCGCTGCGTGAGGGATTTCTCGGCCGGCCTCGGCGCGCCGTGCGCGACCGCGGAGGTCTTCGACAAAGGGAGCGCGGGCGGCCTGGAGCTCGCCGCCAAAGTGATCGAGGCGACCGAGCAGGCGGGAGCGGAGGAGATCAAGCCGCTTTATCCGGCCGGCCTTGGGATCAAAGAGAAGATCGATCTCGTCGCGCGCGAGATCTACGGCGCCGCCTCGGTCTACTTCGAGTCCGGCGCGCGCAGGAAGCTGGAGAAATTCTCCGCGCTCGGCTTTTCCTCGCTCCCGGTCTGCATGGCCAAGACGCAGTCCTCGCTCTCCGACGATCCCAAGAGGCTCGGCGCCCCTAAAAACTGGACGCTCACCGTGACCGACGCCCACCTGGCGAGCGGCGCCGGCTTCATCGTGGTCGTGGCCGGCAACATGATGCTCATGCCCGGCCTGTCCAAGACGCCGCAGGCGGCGCGGATGGGCGTGGACGGCAACGGAAAGATCACCGGGCTCAGCTAGCTCAGGAAAGGAAGTCGAAGTCATGAAGGTGAGAATAGACGGCGGCACGGTGGTGGGCTGGTCCGGCGCGCATCACGAGCTGGTGCCGGAGGGGAGCGTGCTGATCGAAGGCGACTCCGTGAGCTACGTGGGCGCGGAGCGCAAGGCCGCCGACAAGATCATCGACGCCGCCGGCAAGCTCGTCTGCCCCGGCTTCATCAACCTCCACGTCCATTCCCAGCTGAACGTCGGCGACTACCTGATCACGGACTCAGGCAAGCGGGATTATCTTTCGGCCAACTATCTGGTCTTCGGCGCGCCGGTCAAGAAAAAGGCGGCCCCGCCCCCTCCGGAGAGCGTCGCGATCGGAAGAAAGTACGCGCTCTTCAGCGCGCTCAAGAACGGCGCGACCACGATCCTCGACCCGGGCGGCGGGCCCGGAGATCTGGATCAGTACGTGGAGATCGTCGGCGAGATCGGCGCGCGGCTCTTCTTCAGCCCGCCGTACAGAAGCAGCGATATCTTCACCGACGCCGAGGGACGCCATTACTATGAAGCGCGGCCCGACGGCGGCCGGCAGGGCCTGCAAAAGGCGGTGGAATTTATCCGCAGGTATAACGGCGCGAAGAACGGGCGGATGCAGGGAATCTTAAATCCGGCCCAGGCGGAGACCTGCGAGCCCGCGCTCTTGAAAGAGAGCGCGGCGGCGGCCAAAGAGCTGGGCGTGCCGATCCACATCCACGCGGCGGGAAATTTGCGGGAGCTGGTGGAGATTCTCTACCGCCACCGCAAGCCCGCCATCGAGTACCTGGCGGAGAGCGGCATCCTGAGGCCCGGGACCGTGCTCGGCCACACGGTCTTTGTCGCCGGCCATTCGCGAATGGATTTTCCCTTCGGCGACGAGCTCAAGCTCATCGCCGGTGCCGGCGCCTCGGTGGGCCACTGCCCGCACAAGTACGCCAAGATGGCGATGGCGGCGGAGTCCTTCGACCGCTACGTCGAGGCCGGGGTCAACATGGGGCTCGGCACCGATACCTATCCACTCGACATCATCTCGGAGATGCGCTACGCCTCGCTGATCTCGCGCCTGGTGGATCGAAAATATTACGGCGCGCGCCCGGAAAGAGTATTCAACGCGGCGACGGTCTGGGGCGCCGGGGCGCTGGGCAGGGATGACCTGGGGCGGCTCGCACCGGGCGCGAAGGCCGATGTCGTGATCGTCGACCTGCGCACGACCCGCTACGGACCGGCGCGCGACCCGGTGACCGCGCTGGTCGAGTACGGCAGCGGCGCCGACGTCGATACCGTGCTGGTGAACGGCGAGATCGTCATCGAAAAGGGGCGCTCCACGCGCATCGACGAAGGCGAGCTTTACGCCCGCGCGGAGAATGCGGCGAAGCGGGCCTGGGACAACTGGCCCAAGCGCGACTGGGCGGGAAGATCGGTCGAGGAGATTATTCCGCCGGCCTTTCCCACCCGGCGCTGACGGCCCTCAACTCTTCAGCTTCAGCAGCCGCTGGACATTCCCGCCGAGGATCTTCTGCTTCTCTTCACTCGATATTTTCATCGCCTCGATGCTCGGAACGGCCGCCTCGAGGTCGCCGATGGGGAGCGGAAAGTCGCTTCCCAGCACGATCCGGTCCGCGCCGAAGAACTCGTAGGCCATCTTGAGCGCCGGCTGGTAAAAGCAGACCGCGTCCGTATGGAGCTCTTTCAAGTACTCGGTAGCGGGCTTCCTGGTTTTGACGCCGCAGGTCGGGTCGCGATAGCCGCGGTCGATCCGCTCGGCGAGGAACGGTATGCCGGCTCCGAGATGGGCGATGACGAAATTCAGCTCGGGAAAGCGGTCGAAGATTCCGGCATAGGCGAGCCGGGTCGCGGACAGCATGATGTCGAATTCGAAGCCGAGAATGATGGCGAGCCGCCACTCCTTCATCACCTGGGCGCCCGCCGGGGTCGTGGGATGGATGAATATCGGCACCCCGAGCGCCTGCGCCCTCTCATAGACCGGCAGGAGAAAATCCGCATCCGGGGTCTGGCCGGCCACGTTGGTGAGCATGCAGATCCCCTTGAGCCCGAGATCGAAGATGGCCCGGTCGAGCTCTTTTAACGCCGCCCGGGTGTCGATCAGCGGCAGCATGGCGAGCGCCTGAAAATTTCCGGGATACTTTTTCACCACCCGGGAAAGGCCGTCGTTGATGACGCGGCTCATCTCGGCGCTCTCGGCGGCAGAGAAGCGGTCGACGCCCGGGTGGGGCGTGGTCAGAACCTGCATGTCGATCCGGTTCTGCCGGATCTTGTCCAGCCTCACCTCGATGTCGAAAAAGTCCTCGGTCACGGGCCCGGCCCTGGCGCCCATGCTCAGGATGATCCTCTCCCCTTTGTCATTTTTCTCGATCCTCACGTCTCCCCTGGAGGCCTCGAGCTTTTTTAAATATTCCTCGGGGTAGAGATGGCAGTGAAAATCGATGTTCATAAAGCGCTCTCCAAAAAAAACCGGACGGTTACAGTCCCAGGATTCTCTCGGCGTTGCCGTGAAAGATCTGCTCCATCA
>MGSR01000052.1:0-1818 GCA_001798565.1 Deltaproteobacteria bacterium RIFCSPLOWO2_12_FULL_60_16 | reverse complement strand
TTCGCGGAAGAGCCGCTCGTAGGCGATGCTCGGATAATCGCTGCCGAACATGATCTTGTCCTTGAGCCTTCCCTTGATGTCGCGCTTCAACGAGTCGGGAAAGTATCCGGGCGCCCAGCCCGACAATTCCCACGAGACATTGCCCTTGTGCAATGCCACCGCGATCATCTCCTCGGTCCAGGGCCAGCCCGGATGGGCCGCGACGATGCGCAAGTTCGGAAAGTCCGCGGCGAGCCGGTCGATCGCCGCCGGGTGCGCGTGCCTCAAGACCGCGCCCAGGCCGCCGGGGAGACCCGCCCCCATGCCCGTGGTGCCGACATCGATCATGACCGGGACCTTGAGCTCGTTGATCGCCTCCCAAAGCGGGTAGAGCCGGCGGTCATCGACGGAGAAGCGGCCCATGATGGGATGAAAGTGAAAGCCGAGCATGCCGAAGTCCCGGATCGCCCTCCGCGCCTCTTCCACGGCGCGCTCGCCCTTGAACGGATCGACCGCCCCCCACGCCTGCAGCACCGCGCCGCGGTTGCGGTCGCGCATCGCCGCGACGTATTCGTTCGAGCAGGGCGGCGTGCCGGTCACCGTCTCGATGTCGAAGGCGACGAGCACCGCCTCGACTTCGGCTTTTTTGAATTCTTCGATGACTTCCGGCTCGCTCTTGGCCGTCCAGGAACGATTCCAGTATTTGGCCAGGGCCTCGACGTAGGGGCCCTGAGATTTTATCCAGGGCTCCGTGTTGGGATAACAGTGAAGGTCGATGATTCTCAAAGTCCGGCTTCTTTCTCGAGCTTCAACCCGGTGCTGGTGGACGAGAATAACTTTCAGCCCTCGCGGGTGTCAAGCTTCCGCAGCAACCCCTTCTTCTACGGCTGCCGGTGCCGGAGCTGATTGAGCTGCTCTTGGAGCTGATCCAATTTCTCTCGACCCTGGAGCCGGTCTTGCCGGCCCTCGAGCTGAAGCTGATTTAACTGCTGTTGCAGCTGGTAAACCTGGTATTGCCGCTGGCCCTCGTCCCCCGGCGGGTCCTGCAGCTGGTTCAACTGCTGCCGGGCCTGGTTTATTTTCAGGTCGTACTGCGTTTGGCTGATCCGCTGGTCGCGCTCGCGCTGGTCCAGACGCTGCTGCCGCAGCAGCCGGTCCATCTCCTGCTGTCTCTGGGTGATCGGGTCCTGCGCCGCCCGGGCGAAATCACCCGTCAGGAGGAAATAGCAGCCGAGGGCGCCAACCAGGCCGAGAGTTAAAGCGGGCGTTTTCACGGATATTTCCGTTACTACCTATACTTCAGAAGTTAGCGCGTCTCCCGCAGCCCATGCAAGCCCTGGCGGGATCCAAGACCCGACCCTGTTTCCTAGAGCCGGCCTCGATCTCCCCGGTCAGATAACTTCAATAGCGGTATTTCCCGGTTCGTTCGTTGCTGATAGACGGCGAAGTTAGGATACATCTCCACCAAACGCGGCCAGATAACGTTTTTCTCTTCCGGAGAGACCCTCCGCGCGACAACCCGCCGACGCTCGCCGTTTATCAGGATTTCGGCTTCCGGACACTCCTCAAGATTCAGGTACCATGCCGGATGCATGTCGTTGCCGCCGAAGGACGCTACCACAATGAGGTCGGGGCCATCCTGGAGATAGAGAACCGGTGTTGTGCGCGACCGCCCCGTCCTGCGGCCCTTCGTAGTAAGCATTATGAGGGGAGCCCTTGCAAACGCATGATCTAATTTTCCGCCGGCGAGCCTCGACAGCCATGCGTGAAGTCGTCCGATCAGGCGGATAGTGCCCGGCTTGAGGCGAGCCATCGGGTTCCCTTCCGGTCTGCGCTTAT
>MGSR01000051.1:2443-12955 GCA_001798565.1 Deltaproteobacteria bacterium RIFCSPLOWO2_12_FULL_60_16 | reverse complement strand
TAGAAAGGGACCTTTTCATGCAGGGAGGCTTCCTGGTCCCACTTCGCGTGGCTGCAGCAAATCTGGGTCTGGTAATAAAAATCGGGCTTGGGGAACTCCCCGCCAAAGAAAAAGCGGTTGAGGTACATCGAGCCCCAGTAGATGCGCATATAGGAGCAGAGGTCGCGGGCCCAACCCCTGGCATCCGTGGCGTCCTGACACTCCTGGGCAAATTTGCGGTCATACGCGATAGAGGCGGCGTAGGGCTCGCCGGTCATGACATGGACGTCATCGCCCAGGCCCATGGGCACGGCATCGAAAGCCCAGGCCCCGCCACTCCAGCGGATGCCCCCCCGGTCATGGGCCTCAGCATAGTCTTTGTAGTACTGCTGGCGGATCTCTTTGGCCTTGGGCCAACATTTCAACGCTTCAGTCGGGTATTTGGTTAGGGTCGCCATGATCAAATCCTCCTTAGAACAGCTCCTCGCCTCTGATCGTTTCCAGAAACGCCTCGACGCGGATCCGGAAAGGGCCCAAAGGATTGGTGGAATCGAACTCCAGCGAAAGCGTGGGAATTCCGTTCTCCTCCAAAAATTTCTTAAGGCGGGGATTGTCCCCTTCATGCGGATCGCAAAATTTCTCCTGCATGATGATCGCCCCTTGAGCGCGATAGTCTTTGGCCAGGTTCAGAACGTGCGCGAAGCGGGAGTGCGACGGATAATCCTTGACGGGACAGGGTGGCCGATCGAGATAGCGGTTCGCGATGGCGGCCATGCGGTCTCCATTGGGCGCCGACTCGTTCCAAAAATAGCGGCTCCCCGCGCACTGCTCGTCGATGACCACCGTGCCACCGACAGACTCCACCATCTTGAAGAACTCGGCATCGTCATTCTCGCTCCCCACCGCCATGAGACGAATCCCCGGATCGCGCGGCAGCTTCCGCCCGGGAAGCTCCTTGAGCGCCGCCTCCAGAACGTCGCTGTGCTCCTCCTTGTCGATGAACTGGCTGGTCACCGCCATGTACATCGCCTCCTCGCCGGTGAGAGGCGGGCTGTCGAGCTTGCGGTACTCGTAGACCTGGCGCAAGAGACGGCGGTTGCGATTTAAGATTCGGATCCCTCGATCGAGATCTTCGTCGGTGATCGGGCGACCGATATATTCCTGGAGAGCCGCCTGGAACTTTTCCACCTCGCCCTTGTGATAGGGACGGGCGTGAGGCGTCTGCACCGTGTTGGGCATCGGGATGTAGTAGCTGAACTCCACCGGCAGATGGATTCTCCACGAGTTGAAGGTCTGGCGAAAGTGGATACAGGAATGCGCCAGCACGACCCCATCCAGATACTGGAATCTCCCCTTTAACCCCTGGGCCAGGGCGTCCCGGCAGAAAGGACAGAACATGCCGAATATATGAGGCTCAGTCACATCCTGAGGCTCGTGGCTCCCGATAACGCGGACCGGGAGCATCTTCGCGGCAACCAGGATTTCCTCGGGCACATAGGTACAGAAAGTACCTATGACCTTGCCGCCGGTGCGCTCCTTCCACTGCTTGGCGTAGGCATGGCGGTTTACGTACCACTCCTTAAATTTCTCAACCATGTTGTCCCTCCTATAGCTTTTGTGCGGCAGGTTGATCTCATGGGGAGG
The DNA here is from genome assembly GCA_001798565.1 of Deltaproteobacteria bacterium RIFCSPLOWO2_12_FULL_60_16. GTDB lineage: Bacteria > Desulfobacterota > Binatia > UBA9968 > UBA9968 > UBA9968. The sequence continues at coordinate 11,332 of MGSR01000051.1, read as the reverse complement.
TTGGTCTCATCAAGGGGTGCATCCGTGCCCGAACGAACGTTAGATGAGCCATATAACGGCCGTGAAGAGAGCAAGATGCATGCCACGAGGTCTCTCGTCAGGGACGATCGCACGCGGAGCGACACGGCGGAGAATTGCCTTGCATCTTCGGGAGTTCTGTAAAAACCGGTTTCCTAAAGACGGGCTCGTCGGAGGAAAAACTGGGATGAAATCTGCGCGTGCTTCTTAGAAATTGGAAATTCTAGAGCCCGCTTACCAAAAACAGGAAGGATTTACGTTGGCTTTGCGCGCCGGCAATCTCATCTTCGGACTGCGCGGTTCTTAAATCCTCGACGCCATCGCCCCGCCGTCGACCAACAGGTCCGCAGCCGTGATGAAATCCGCCTCATCGCTGGCGAGAAACAGGACGGCGTTGGCGATATCCTGGGGCACTCCCCTGCGCCCCACGAGATTGCTGACATAGCGATTCTCCGGCACCAGGTCCTCTCCCACCGGTGAGCCGATGCGGTTGGGAGTCACGGAATTTACCCGAATGCCGTAGGGCGAAAGCTGCACGGCCAGAGAACGGGTGAGATTGAGGATCGCCGCCTTGGCAGCGGTGTAGGCGGTGGCGTCTTTTCTCCCCGTGTGGCCCGAGGTGGAGGAGATGTTGACGATGCGGCCCCTGCGCTTCTGGTCCACCATGACCCGTGCGGCGAACTTGGTGCAGAGAAAGACGCTTTTGAGCGAGATGTTCATCACCTTGTCCCACTCTTCTTCGGTGAGATCCAGAATAGTCTTGCGATCGGTCCAGGCGGCGTTGTTGACCAGAATATCCACCCCGCCCCACTTTTGCACCACCGTTTTGACCATCCCCTCCACGCTCGCCGCAGAGGAAACATCGCAAACCACCTGTAGGGCGTGATCCGGGTGGGCCGCATTGATCCCGCCGGTGACCCGCTCTCCCCTTCCCTTATCCAGATCCACGACTGCGACCTTGGCCCCTTCCGCGGCAAAAGTGTTAGCGATATCCTCCCCGATATTGCGGCCCGCGCCTGTAACGATCGCCACCTTATTTTCCAGTCTCATAATTCCTCCTAACATTGATTTTTGCATATAGAATCCCCGCCAAGCTGTCAAGGAGAGCGCCAAGCGAGCGCCGCTGATACTCCAATGGTGAAATAAGCTTCTTGACGTGCAACCAACGGTGTGGTCAAAGAGGGAGCTGGAGGTTTCCTATGAAGATCCTTCACACCATGATCCGGGTGAACGACCTGGATCTATCAATCCGATTCTATTGCGACGTCCTGGGGATGAAGCTCCTGAGAAAAAAAGATTATCCGTCCGGCCGCTTCACCCTCGCCTTTGTCGGCTACGCCCCGGAATCCGAGGCGTCTGTGATCGAGCTGACGCACAACTGGGACACGCATCAATATGACCTGGGCAATGCCTTCGGACACATCGCGCTGGGAGTGGACGACATCTATCGAACCTGCGAGGCCCTGCGCGCCCAAGGGGCGAAGATCGTGCGCGAACCCGGCCCCATGAAGCACGGTTCGACCGCGAGCTCACCGTCGAGCGGCGGCTCCGAGATCGCCTTCATCGAAGACCCGAACGGATACAAAATCGAGCTGATCGATCTGAAACGAAGATCCCAGGCTTAGGGCGGGGGGCCTGGGTAGGAGCAGCCGGAGGTGCCGATCCTGAGCCTCATGAGAGGCTATTTCATGGCTACGGCCTTGACTTGCTTGTAATCGGTCGCTCCCTGGAGAGACTTCAGCACGCCGTCCTGGACCAGGGTGGTTATCCCTTCATTCACCGCCACCTTGAGGATCTCCGGGACCGTGGCGCGAGCCTGGATGAGGCGCTTGATCTCGGCGGTCGCCACCAGCAGCTCATGGAGCCCTACTCTTCCCTTGTAGCCGGTTTTGTTGCAAGCGTCGCATCCCTTGCCGCGATAGAGAAAAAATTTATCGTCGTAGGTGATGCCCAGCTTGGCAAAGGCCTCCTCGCCGTATCCGTAGGCCAGGGCGTCATATTCCACTTTCTCCGGATGGTATTTCTCTCGACAATTTTTACAGATGGTTCGCGCCAGCCGCTGGGCCAAGACTCCGAGAAGGGCATCAGCGAAGTTGAACGGATCCATCCCCATTTCCAGCAGGCGGGTCACGGTTTCCACCGCGTTGTTGGTGTGCAGCGTGCTGAAAACCAGGTGGCCCGTGAGCGAGGCCTCGATGCCGGTCTCGCAGGTTTCCTTATCGCGCATCTCGCCGACCATGATGACGTCCGGATCGGCGCGCAAGAATGCCCGCATGGCCGCGGCAAAATCAAAACCGATTTTCGGCTGGACCTGGACCTGGCGCAGGCCGTACTGGGTGATCTCCACCGGGTCCTCGGCAGTCCAAATTTTCGTCTCCGGCTCGTTGATATATCCCAACGCCGAGTGCAGGGTCGTGGTCTTCCCCGATCCGGTCGGTCCGACGCAGAGTATGATGCCGTAGGGCTTTTCCAACAGGAGCTTAAACTCGCGCAGATTCCTCTCGGACATCTGCAATTTATCAAGCGGCATCGGCTCGCTGGCCGCCAGGATCCGCATGACGATGTCCTCGTTGTCCAGCCCCGACGTCGGCAGCGTGGCGACGCGCAGCTCGATATCCCGGTCCGGCAAGCGGAACTTGATCTTTCCGTCCTGGGGTTTGCGGCGCTCCGAGATATCCAGGCGCGACATGATCTTGAAGCGGGAGGAAAGCGCCCGGCGATAACTCGGCGGCACCTTCTGGTACTCGTAGCAGTCTCCGTCCACGCGGAAGCGAATAACGGTTTCTTTCTTGTCCCCATAGGGCTCGATGTGGATGTCCGAGGCGCCCGCCTTGTAGGCGTCGATGACGATCTGATTGGCCAAGCGGACGATCGCGCTGTCGTTCTCATCGATGACGGGCCCGGCGTCCTCCGCCTTCGTTTGATCTTCCGTGGTCAGCTCCCCCAGGATGGCGGCGATGGACTGCTTGGGGGCGTTCGGGTCGAGATCGGTCGCAACCGAGCTGACAAACTTGAGGATGTCGTCGCGCAGGCCGACGAAAAATTTGACCTCCTTCACCGGGAAAAGCCGCTTGACGTCCTGCAGCTTTTGGAACGAGTAGGGATCGTCGATCAGAACTTCAACCGAATCCTCACCGCGGCGCAGCGGGATCCAGTAGTTGCCCCTGAGGTAATTGAGGCTGATATTCTTCACCAGCTCCGGCGGGACAAACACCCTCTCCTCATATTCCACGAACGGACACTTATAAAAAATGCTGAGAGATTTTCCGATTTCTTTTTTGGCGATCTTGTACTTTTCCAGCAGAAGCGGCTCCACCTCTTTTTGCTTGTCCCGCGCCTCCTTGATGGTCGCATCCAGCTCGGCCTGGGTGATCAAGCCGGCCGATATCAGATAGTCGAACTTGGTGGGCTTTTTCTTGAGCAGTTGGTACTGATTGTAAAAGGCGATTCCCAGCGTTGTGGCGATTTCTTGTATCTTCTCCTCGTCCTCCTTGGTAAAAGAGTCGCCGCTCTTCTTGTTGATGAGCTGCATGACTCCGGTGAGCAGGTTATCCGTGGAGAACAGCGGGAGGGTCAGTATCTGCTTGGTCCGGAATCCGGTCTTTTTGTCCCAGGAGCTGTCGAACGAGAGCGACGGACTGATCTTGGTGATCTCCGCCTTGTTATAGGCATCCGTGATATTGATGGCCTTCCTGTTCTTGGCGACGAAGCCGGCGATGCTTTGCTCGTTGATGGGCACGCGGATCTCTTTGATATCCTTTTGCGTGTCGGGATCCAAAAACTTGGAGTAGATCTCCTTCCGTTCGTAGTCCACGCCGTAGAGGGTGAGGCGCTGTGCGTCCAGCAGCCCGAGCAGCCCCTCCCGCAGCTCTACGAAGATCTGATCCAGATCCTTGGCCGCGTGGATCTGGTTCATGATCTGCTTCACCTGCTCGGCGTAGGCGACCTGCTTCCTCAGCTCCTCGATGTCGGACCCGGGATCTCCGAGCCTGAGCTTGAGCTTCTCCGTCTCCTTCACCCGGTTCCCCAGATCCTGGATCTTCGCGGTCAACTTTTCCTGGAGTTTTTTTACAGCGGAGTCTTCCTGGACTCCGCCTCGCTCTGCCCGTAGTGGGGTTTCCGGCGTGGCCATCCCGATCTCTCTTTACACTGGCTCCGCGTTTTTCGAGCCTTGCTTCGGGGACTTCCGCGAGGCCTTTCTCTTTTTCCCTGGCTCCGTTGCCTCAGGTCCGGCATTCTGAACCATCTGTTCCAACTGATCCTCCAGAATACGAATCTGGTTGACCAGGCTTTCCTCCAACCCGGTCAGGCTCTCTTCCGTATGCTTCATGGCGAGATCCTTTTGACGCAACGTTTCTTCTTTCTCGGCAAGCTCGCTTTTGAGCGCCGCCACCTCGCCTTCCAAGCGTTGCTGCAGCTCTACTGTCTGCTCGGCTTGCGCCGCTGCCAGCGCCGAGGCCTCCTCAAACTTCGACCGGAGCTCGTTGAGCTCCGCGTTGTGACTTTCCACGAGCTCCTGCTTTTCCCGCAGCTGGCTCTCCAGTTCCTCTATTCCTTTGGCCGCGCCTTGTTCCAGCTCCCCGGGACCGGACGCTTTCCGGGGCACCTGTACTTCGCCTTCTTGGAGCTGGACTTCCGATGTCGCCGCTTCCAGCGCCGCCTGGATCTCGCCGGCCCGTCCCGCTTGCTGAACGGCAAGCTCGGCAGCGTGCTGGATCAGAGAGTCTATCCGGGCCAGCCGCTCCTGAAGCTCGGAGATTTCGTCCAGCCCCGCGCCTGATTCGCGCCCGCCTTGCGTTTGCTCCGAAAACTCGGCCATAGAAATTTCGCTCTAATTTTTAGCTATGGGATCGCTATTTTATTCGATAGATAGCCAAAAGACAAGCGAGCTGTCCGGGACGGGCGTCAGTCTGCCTTGTCGGCATTGAGAGGAATTTTTTCGACGCTTGGTATCCCTAACCGACCGAGTCTATTCATGATGTTGCCTGCCTCGAACTCAGTATAGGGACCCGGCAAACGCACCTGGTAAAGGGTCCACCCGTCGCCGAAATCCTTCGCCGCGACGGTGGCGCTAAAATCCTCCTTCGCCAGCTGCTCACGGAATTCTTCGGCTTGCTCCTTCAGAAGAAAGGCGCCGAGCTTCAGCGCAAACTCGGGTCGAGCTGGAGCCGGCCGGATTTCACTCACCTCCGTCGGGACCAGGGAAAAGAGCCATTCTGCATTGAAATAGAAATACGAACCAGCCGACAAAACTAAAAGGATCGACAAGAAAGCGAATCGCGGTGCTTCCCGGCGCGGGCTTGCCTGCTCTTTCCAGTCGCTGCGCGACGCGCTCACCTTGGTCGCGGCCCGTTTGACGTCCCTGGCGCCGATTTTTGGCTTATTTTCCTGCACGGCCTGCTCGACGGCGATATTGGCGATTCGGTTGACGAGGCGCGGCACGCCCTCGGTCTCCCGGTACAGGAACCGGGCGGCGCCTTTCGTAAAGCGGGTTTCCTCGGCAAGCTTGGCGACGCTCAGCCGATGATTGAGATAGGGCCATACTTCCTTCTTTTGCAGCAGTCCCAATTCTAGTTTCGCCCCGATTCTCTGTTCGAGCTGGGTAAACCGCTTGTGGCTTATCTTCCCGGCGAGTTCGGGCTGCCCGACAAGAACGATCTGCAAGAGTTTTTCGCCCTCTCTTTCCAGGTTCGTGAGAAACTTGATGTGGTCGAGACAGCGGAAATCCAGGTGCTGCGCCTCGTCGAAAACCGCCACCGGAATCCTGGAATCTCCCGCCGTTGTCCCGAAGGCTTCGTCGAGCGTCTCAGTCATTGCCTGAGGGCTCTTCGGCGGGGTAGTGACGAGCACGACGTGATACTCATCACCCAGCTCCTCCAGCAGACGCCGGCAGATAATGGTCTTGCCGATGCCGGGCTCCCCGGTCACGCATATGAGCCCGTCACGGCGGTTGATAGCGGCAAGGATCTCGCCGAAGACGCGGATGTGCCCGTCACTGAGATACAGAAAATCGAGGTCCGCTGTGAGGCTGAAAGGTCTCTTGTTCATTGTCGTCCTGTCGGCCGCGCCTGTGAATGATCCGGGGTCTGTCTGATAATCCCTCAGCTCCCCTTCTTAACCGGCGCCAGCAGGCTGGCCCAACGCGACTTCTTCCGATCCGGCGCAGGCACCGGCTGAGCCGTGTTGCCCGACCGTGTCACGATCTGCCGCATCGACTGGCCGATCCTGAGGCCGCGCGCCTCAGATTCGTCGCGCTGCGAATGCTCCGGCTCCGATCCCCGCGCTACTTCCTCAAGGAGCACGACGTTCTCTTCTGTGAGCGTGACACTGCCATCCGCAAGGCTCTGGAGTTCGTCCAACTTCGCGCGCAAAGTCTCGATCTCCGCGTCGCGACTCTCCAGGAACTCGGCTGTCTTCCCGATCTGCTCCTCCAGATCTCGGATTCGAGCAGCCGAGCTTTCCTGCTGTGCTCTGAGCGCGGCCTCTTTTTGTCTCAGCCTCTCCCCCTGCTCCTTCAGCTGGGCCCCGAGCACGGCCGTTCTCGTATCCTCGCTCTGAACGCGGCTTTCTTGGATCTCGCGTTCGCGCCTTTTCACCAGATCTTCTTGTTTGGTAAGCTCCTCTTGCAACTCGTGGATTCGAATCGAAAGCTTTGTCTCCGACTCCTCGGCCAGCAGTCTCCGCTCGCGCAGCTTCGCCTCCAGCCCCGCTACCGTGTCGCCGATGACTTGCCGGATCCCCTCGGCCCGGCGCGCCTCCGTCGCCGCCTCTTGCATGACGGAGCCAATCTGAAGCATCGCCTCTTTCATTTCGGCGATGGACTGCGCTACGGGTCCGGCGGCCGCACCGGTCCGCTTCTTCTTTGAAGATTTAACAGCCATGCGGTTTTTCTCTCCCTCCCCGCAGAAACGCTATTCTATTAAATAGGGCCGGTGAAAACAAGCGCGATAGAGTAAAGGCTATTTACAAATCTTCGCAGTTCTGTCTAGAATGCATTTCCTGGATTATTTCGCAGGAATATTAACAAAAAATTTAGGGAAAACCGCCGATTATGGCAACGATGATCACCAGCGATTGCATCAACTGCGGGGCCTGCGAGCCGGAGTGCCCTAATAACGCAATTTCTCAAGGGGAGGAAATCTACGTCATCGACCCCCTGCTCTGCACCGAATGTGTCGGCTTCCACGATTACGAGGCGTGCGCTGCCGTCTGCCCGGTGGACTGCTGCGTCACCGATCCCAATAACGTTGAGGCCGAAGAGATTCTTATCGCTCGCGCCCGCGCGCTGCACCGGGACGTCAATTTCGCAGATGCCTTTGAGTCGCGCTTCCGCAAGGGGGCGGGAAAACCGGCACCGGCGGCGTCCCCGGCGCAGAAGGCCGAGCCCCCTCGCGCTCCGGCCCCGGTTGCGACGCCTGCGCCTCGCGCCCAACCTGTTCCGGCGGCGTCCCCGGCGGATGGTCTGGACGGAGTGGACGGCCCGCTTTCCTTCCTGGAGCTGCCCCTGTTGGACGCTTGGGAAATCCAGGTTTGCTGCTTCAAATGCGGCGAAAGGTATGCCGAGCCCGCGCGGCACTTCAGCATCGGCAATGTCCTGTGGTGCCCCCGCTGTTATAAATCAATGGTAGTCAAGGACAACCTGAACTTCCGCATTCGGACGGCCTTGAAGGAGTTCTACGACAGGTGGCAGCGGGAACAAGCCGAGTTTCAAGCGATGCGGCAAAGAGAGCTGCTGGAATTCAAGGAAAGACGCGCAAGGGAATTAAAGGACTTCGAAGCGCACCAGCGGGAGGAATTGGCCCAAATCAAAGCGTGCCTCCTGGAGATCAGCGAGTCTTACGACGCACCGGGCAAGCCAGCCAAAAAGGGATCCCTGTTCGGCTGGATATAGCGTCCCTGCTCCATGCTGATCTCCTGGCTTCATCTGGTCTCGCTCACAGTTTACGTGGGATCTTTGGCCGGCCTGTGGCTTGTGCTCCTGCCTGCGCTCTCGGCGCTTCACAGCCACGAAGAACAGGTAAAATTGCTCGCGCGCAGTCTCAAGCTCTATAACCCGCTGCAAACCGCGTCGCTCGGGATATTGATCTTGTCCGGCGCCTTCCAGCTTACCGCTCTAAAAGCGGCTTATCGGGAGCTCTTCCTGAGAGAGCTCGGTATGACGCTGGCGTGGAAACTCGCCCTCGCGTTCTTCCTCGTCATTCTCAGCACCTATCAATCCATGGCGGTTGCCCACCGTTTCGTCAGACGATTCGAGCAGGGCGAGTCCTTCTCGCCCCAGGAGCTCCAGTCCCTGACCCGACGTCTTAGAGTTTCCTCGCTTGCCATCCTTTTCCTCGCCGTCGCCACCATCTGGCTGGGGCTGCGCCTGCGGGGCGCATGATGGCTCGGGATGGGCCTTTTTCAGCATCCCGTCTATTGACAACCGCGCAGCGGTTCATCTATGAAGTGAACAGCCGGGAAGCCGAGCAGCCTCTCCGGCTTTTGTGTTCGAGGAAACCTTTGAGGGCCCATCGTTTGAGCGAATCATTTGATCTCGGAGAGTGAAAGATGCCAAGAACGAAGAGGAAAACTGTAGGCCGCCCGGCAAAGGGCAAAAGTCGTAGCTACTTCGAAGACTCCAACCACGAAGAGGCTGACGAGCAGGGACTTCCCAGCGACGAGGCCGGAAGGCTCAAGATCAAGAAGAACTACGAAGAGCTTCTGGGAATCCGGATCGACAAGCTTAAGGGCCGGGTGCTCAACCGCGAAAAGATCAATAAAAACATCGACGGGGTCTACTTCGTTTGCGCGGAGTGTAGAAAGGTCTGCCACAATCTCGACGAGGGGCTCGTCGAAGACCCGCAGAGCCGGCTCAACCTTTGCAGCGCGTGC
>MGSR01000051.1:0-2437 GCA_001798565.1 Deltaproteobacteria bacterium RIFCSPLOWO2_12_FULL_60_16 | reverse complement strand
GAAAAGGGCATCAAGGCCACGACCGCCTGATTCCCAAGCGGTCTAAAACCCTCCCCAAATCCTCGGGCAACGGGCTCGTCACGGTGACGTCAAGTCCGCTCCTGGGGTGGCGAAAGCGCAGATCGCAGGCATGCAGGAACTGACGTCCGAGCCCGAACGGGTCGGGCCGGCCGCCCCCATAGAGAGGATCTCCCAATAACGGGTGTCCGAACGCTTCCAGATGGGCGCGGATCTGGTGGGTGACACCGGTGCTGATATCGATTTCGAGAAAGGTAAATCCGTGAGACGACCGCAAGACCTTGAGTCGGGTTGAGGCTTGCCATTTTCTTGCGCCGCCCGGTTTTTCTTCTGCCGTTCTCACAGCGGTCATTTTTTTTCGGTTTCGCGGGTCATGCGCGAGGGGGTATGCCAGGACTTGTTCCCCTTTCATCCTCCCCCAGACCAGCGCCCAGTACCTTTTCCCAACCAGGCCCCTCCGGAACTGCGAGCGTAGCTCTTGAAAAGAATCCTGATCCTTCGCCACGAGCACGAGGCCGGAGGTGTCCCGGTCCAATCGATGCACCAGCCCCGGCTCCCAGCGGCTCGCGCCCACTCCGGCGAGCGATGGGCGGATAGCGAGCAAGAAGTTTGCCAACGATCGCCTCTCCCTGCCGGAAAATCCGTGTGTCGCCAGTCCCGCCGGCTTGTCCAGAACCAGCACGCATTCATCTTCGTAGAGCACGGCGACCTGAAGATCGGAACCGGGCACTGGAGCGGCCGCCAATAGATGCGGCTCCCCTCTGTAGGAGAGGACATCCCCGGCAAATAGCCTCTGCCCCTTTTTCCCGGGACGGCCGTTGACCCAAAAGGCTCCCTCCGCGATCGCCCTGTGCGCCTCCCGCTGAGACAAATACGGCAGGCAGCGGCGCACGAACGCGTCGAGCCGGATCGCCTCTTCTCCGGGAGGAACAATCCAGGAGTTTGCCGGTGCGGGATGCTCCATCATGCCAAAACGCAACTTACGGATTGAAGAGCGCAAAGTTTATGATAAAAGCTCTTGATATGGAACGGCACGCTTACGCAGTCATCATCGCGGGAGGCAAAGGGACCCGTTTCTGGCCGCTCAGCCGGCCCCAACACCCCAAACAGCTTCTTAAAATCCTCAGCGGAAAGAGCCTGATCCGCGAGACCGTGGATCGCACCGTGCCCCTCTTCGGCTCCCGGAACACCCTCGTGGTGACGGTGGCGGAACATTACCACGCCCTCCGTAGGGAGATTCCCGTCCTCCCCGAAAGAAATTTTGTCGTCGAGCCCCAAGGAAACAACACGGCGCCCTGCATCGGTCTCGCCGCCCTGGAGGTGGCGGCCAGGGACCCGGACGCGGTCATGGCAATCCTCCCGGCCGATCATTGGGTACCTGATCCGGGCTCCTTTTCCCGCGCGCTTCGAGGCGCGCTCCGCCTGGCGCGCTCAGGCGGATCGCTCGTCACCATCGGCATCCGGCCGAGCTATCCGGAGACCGGTTACGGCTATATCCTGAAGGGAAAAAGATTCAAGGGGCCCGGCGGCGTGCCTTGCTACCGGGTTAATGGCTTTAAAGAAAAACCCACCCGGCAACGAGCCGCGCTTCTGGTGCGGCGCGGCTCGTTGTGGAACAGCGGGATGTTCGTCTGGAAAGCCTCCACTATTCTGGAGATGTTGCGGCGGTTCTCGCCTCCCATCGCTCGCAGCCTGGAAAGAATCCAGACGGCGATGCGGGACAAGGGGCTGGCGAATCCGTCGGCAAGCCTGCGAGCCGTCGTGCGCAGAGAATACCGCAGGATGCCCAAAGTCTCGATCGACTACGCGGTCCTGGAAAAGGCCGGCGCCGCGGGCCGGCTGCTCGCCCTTGAAGGGAGATTCGGCTGGAGCGATGTCGGCAGCTGGGCCGCGGCCCACAGGATGCTGCCTCACGACGGCAAGGGAAACGCCGGCCTCGGCAAATGGCTGGGATTTAAGTCAAAGGACTGCTTGGTTTATTCCCGCGATCGCCTGGTCGCCCTGTTGGGCGTTCAAGGCCTCGTGGTCGTAGACACAGAGGATGCCCTTTTGATCGCCGCTATGGAGCGATCCCAGGAGGTGAGGGAGCTGGTGGAAGAGTTGAAGCGTAGAGGTTACGGCCGGTACACCGTCAGATGACCTAGTTTCAAACAAACAATCGGAGTTCCTGACACCTCTTCCCCCCTTTCAGGTTGTTAAGCTTCCACCTTCATAGAGCCGGTCCTGCTCATGCTCAGAAGCGTGCCTGCTCCTCAACATAACGGCAGGACCGGCTCTCCCCACCAGTCTGGGGAGGATCTGATGGGGAGAGCGCGATAGCTCATCTAGACTAGAAGTGCCCATTGGCCCAAGCCGCGACATAGTTCCAAAGATTGAGCGGAACATTCATGTAAGGGCCGGTACCGTGCAAAGCCGCGCA
>MGSR01000050.1:3134-7024 GCA_001798565.1 Deltaproteobacteria bacterium RIFCSPLOWO2_12_FULL_60_16 | reverse complement strand
TCCTCTTGCCGGCGAGCGAGGTGGACGCGCTCACTGTGATCTCCATTCCGGTCGGCATAACCGACGCCAGGGCCGTGGCCGGCGCGATCCGCGAGGGGGTGGCGGCCGAGCGCAAGGCGGGCGGCGCGGACAAACCGGTCATCGCTTGCGTAATGGCGCCCGAAGGCGTCCCCGCGCCGCTGTTTCTCGACGGGGAACGCATCCCGACCTATTTCTTTCCCGAGGAGGCGGGACGCGTCCTGGCAAAGGCCGCCGCCTACGCGGAGTGGCGCTCCCAGCCGGTAGGCATGATTCCCGATTTCGACGATATCCGTTCGGAGCAGGCGCGCGAGGTCTGCAGAAGCGCTCTCGGCGAGCGCGGGCCCGGCTGGCTTTCCGCCGATGAAACGCGCAAGGTCCTGACTGCCTTCGGCGTCCCCTTGCCGCCCGGCGGCGTGGCCCGGACAGCGGACGAAGCGGCCGAGCTGGCGCGCGCGCTCGGCTTTCCCGTCGCCGTGAAGCTCGCCTCGCACAAAATCATCCATAAGACGGAGATCGGCGCCGTGCGGCTGGATCTGACCAGCGAGGGCGCGGTGCGCGACGCCTTTGAGAAAATCCGCGCGCGCCTGGCCGAGGACAACGCGCTGGAGGCGATGGAAGGAGTGCTGGTGCAGCCGATGATCTCCGCGGGCGTCGAGGTCATGGCGGGCGTGACCCAGGACCCGCTCTTCGGCCCGCTGATCGCCTTCGGCCTGGGCGGCATCCATGTCGAGATCTTGGGCGACGTCTGCTTCCGCGTCACGCCTTTAACGGACCGCGACGCCGAGGAGATGGTGCGGGAGATACGCGGCTTCCGCCTCCTCCAGGGCTACCGCGGCCATCCCCCGGCCGACCTGGAGGCGATCCAGACCGTGCTGCTCCGGCTCTCGCGCCTCGTAGAAGAGATCCCGGAGATCATCGAGCTCGACTTGAACCCGATCTTCGCCCTGCCGCCCGGCCAGGGCTGCCGCATCGCCGACGCCCGCATCCGGGTGGAGGCGCACGAGAGCAGACAGTAACGCGGCGGACCGGCCGAGAGCTTGATCGATCCGGCGATATCGAATAAGTCTACCGTTAACTTGATGCGCGAACTCCGGGTGACTATGAAGGTTGGGACGCGCCTTCGGCGCCGTATCCCTGAAGCCATCAGCTGATTTATATTTCGTTGGGAGGCATGCACGCATGAGCAGTCAACTCGCTGGCAGAATTATCGACGGCGACGGCCACGTCATGGAGGACAACGCGGGAATCATCGCCCACATGGCCGCCCCCTATCGGGAGATCGCACAGCGGAGAGGCGTCATCTTTCCGCCGCTGGATCATCTCCACGCCGGGCGGGCCGTGGAAACACCACCGCAGCGGGACGGGCGGCCCGGAGTCGGGCCTGAGGGCTGGCTGGCTTTTCTCGACGACGTCGGCATCGAATGGACCGTGCTCTACCCGACTCAAGCCCTGGCTTACGGCAAGATCGTCAGCCTCGATTATGCGGTGGCGGTCTCACGGGCCTACAATGATTGGCTTTACCACACCTACTTGAAGTTCGACGCCCGTTTGAAGGGGATGGCGATCGTTCCGATGCAGGACCCGGAGGAAGCGGCCAAGGAGCTCAGGCGCGCCGTGACCGAACTTGGAATGCTGGGCGCCATGATGCCCTCCAACGGCCTGCCGACGCCGCTGGGCTCCAAGATGTACTGGCCGGTTTACGCCGAGGCCGATCGGCTCGGCTGCTGCCTGGCCGTCCATGGCGGAGCGCACGACCGCTTCGGCATGGACCATATGAACATGTACGTCCCCGTGCACGCCCTGGGCCATCCCTGGGGTCTCGCCGTCAACTGCGCGAGCGTCGTTTACAACGGCATCTTCGACCGTTTCCCCCGCGTGCGGATCGCGTTTCTGGAGGGCGGGGTCGCCTGGCTCCTGCTATGTCTTGAGCGGTTTCATGCGTCGCACGAGACCCACTTCCAGTACATTCCTCCAGGCGAGTTTGGCGTGCGCGAGGGCGAGGAGCCGAGCCGATACATCATCAAGCGGATCAAAGAGGGCCGCCTGTTCCTCGGCTGTGAGACGGAGGAGTTGACGATGCCCTTCGCCGTCAAGGTCATAGGCAACGAGCCTTTCATCTACTCTTCCGACTTTCCGCACGAAGTCACGAACGAGAGCTGCAAGCGCGATATCGCCGAGCTGATGGAGAGCGGCGAAATTACCCAGGACGACAAGGAAGCCATTCTCTACCGCAACGCCGAGCGCTTCTACAAGTTGCCGCTCTAAGGGAGGGCTGCCGATGAAAGACTGTCGCGCCGCCGTCATAACCGCCCATAATCAACCGCTTGAGATACAGCGGGTCCCGATTCCGGACCTGGAGCCAGGCGCTCTGCTGGTGCGGATAGAAGCCTCCACCCTCTGCGGCACCGACGTGCACCGTTGGCACGGCAGTCTCAGCGACGCCGACAGCCTGCCGATGATCACGGGGCATGAGCCCTGCGGGACGGTTGAGGCGATCCACGGAAAGCGCACCGATATTTTGGGACATCCGGTCAAGCCGGGCGACCGCGTCGTCTGGAGCTACGTCGCCTGCGGCTCCTGCTACTATTGCAGTGTCGCCCTCCAGCCTTGCATCTGTCCCGGGCGCGCCTCGTGGGGGCACAACCGGAGCGACCGGTACCCGTACCTCCTGGGGAGCTGCGCCGAGTACATGTATGTGCCGCCTCCTTGTCTGATCATCCAGGTGCCCGAGGAGGTCTCTTCCGCCTCGGCGGCGGCGGCCGCCTGCGCTTACCGCACGGTGATGCACGGCTTCGACCGGCTCGGAGCGATCAAGAGCCACGAGACCGTGGTCGTCCAGGGCAGCGGGCCTCTGGGTAATTTCGCCACTGCGGTAGCGCGGGACCACGGCGCCAGGCAGGTGCTGGTCATCGGCGCGCCGGCCGCGCGCCTGAAAGTGACGAAGCGCATGGGCGCGGACGCGGTGCTGAACCTGGAGGAGGTTACCGACCCCAAAGAGCGCCGCCAATGGGTGCTTGACCATACGGACGGCCGCGGCGCCGACATCGTGATCCAGGTCGCGAACAACCTGGCGGTCCCCGAAGGGCTCACGATGCTGCGCGATGGCGGCCGGTTCGTGAACATCGGCGCCGGCGGAAACGCCAATATCGCTGCCAGAAGCCTGCCGCAGGAAATGACTTTCCATACGATCAGGTCCGGAGAGCCGCGCCACTGGTTCCAGGCGATAGACTTTCTCGCATCACGCAAAAACGTCTTCCCGTTCGAGGAGATGATCAGCGCGAGCTATACCCTCGACCAGGTAAACGAGGCGCTGCAGGCCATGGCGAGCTACCAGGTGGTGAAGGCGGTCATCAAGTTTCCATAGAGAGTAGGAATAGGGTCCTAAAGGATGCTGAAAGAAAAGCGCCCGAAGGGGCGCGCACGAAAAGTCTCCGGGCCGGCAACGCTGCTGACCGGCGATGATCTCTTTCTTTTCAACGAGGGGAGCCATTTTCGGCTCTATGAGAAGCTCGGGGCCCATCCTGCCAAAGAGGGATGCTACTTCGCCGTGTGGGCGCCGAGCGCCGAGCAGGTCTCGGTCGCGGGAGACTTCAACGGCTGGAACAGAGAAAGCCATCCACTGCGCCCCAGGGATCGATCCGGCATCTGGGAGGGCTTCATCCCGGGCGTGGGTAAAGGCGCCCTGTACAAGTACCATATCGTCTCCCGCCACGGCGGCCACCGCGTGGACAAGGCCGACCCCTTCGCGTTCCATAGCGAAGTCCCGCCTAAAACAGCCTCGGTAGTCTGGAATCCCGGATACCCATGGGGCGACCACGAGTGGATGGCCGGGCGCCGGAGCCGCAACGCGCTCGAGGCCCCCATCTCCA
>MGSR01000050.1:1146-2995 GCA_001798565.1 Deltaproteobacteria bacterium RIFCSPLOWO2_12_FULL_60_16 | reverse complement strand
GGAGCACCCTTTCTATGGCTCCTGGGGTTACCAGGTGACCGGCTACTTCGCCCCTACCAGCCGCTACGGGACGCCCGAAGACTTCATGTACCTGATCGATTGCCTGCACCAGCACGGTATCGGCGTGATCCTCGACTGGGTGCCGTCTCACTTTCCGACCGACGAGCACGGGCTTGCCTACTTTGACGGGACTCACCTCTATGAGCATGCCGATCCGCGCCAGGGGCTGCACCGGGAGTGGGCCAGCTCCGTCTTCAACTACGGCCGGCACGAGGTCCGCAGCTTCCTGATCAGCAGCGCGCTCTTTTGGCTCGAGCGCTACCACGCCGACGGCCTGCGCGTCGACGCCGTGGCATCGATGCTTTACCTGGACTACTCGCGCGAGGAAGGAGAATGGATACCTAACTCTTACAGCGGGCGGGAAAACCTCGACGCGATCGAGTTTCTCAGGCGCCTCAACGAAGAGGCCTACCGGACGCATCCCGACATCCAGATGATCGCCGAGGAATCGACCGCCTGGCCCATGGTCTCGCGCCCGACCTATGTAGGAGGATTAGGCTTCGGCGCCAAATGGGACATGGGCTGGATGCACGATATGCTGGAATACATGGGCAAGTATCCCATCCACCGGCGCTACCATCACGACAAGCTCACCTTTCGCTTGCTCTATGCCTTCCACGAGAATTTTGTGCTGTCTCTCTCCCACGACGAGGTGGTCTACGGCAAGCGCTCGCTGCTCGGCAAAATGCCGGGCGACGACTGGCAGAAATTCGCCAATTTGAGACTGCTCTTCGGTTATATGTATGGTCAGCCCGGCAAGAAGCTTCTCTTCATGGGGGGTGAGTTCGGCCAATGGAAAGAATGGGTGCACGAGGAGAGCTTGGACTGGCACCTGCTCGAGCACGCGGAGCACGCCGGGATGCGGCGGTGGGTAGAGGACCTGAACCGGCGCTACCGGAGCGAAGCAGCGCTCCATGATCTCGACTGCCAGCCGGAGGGCTTCGAATGGATCGATTGCAACGACGCCTCGGCAAGCGTCGTGAGCTTCATCCGCAAGGCGAGATCCCCGGCGGAGATCGTGCTCGTCGTCTGCAACTTCACGCCGGTGCCGCGCGCCTATTACAGGGTGGGCGTGCCGCGCGGCGGCCTGTGGCGCGAACTGCTCAACAGCGACGCCGCAGAGTACGGCGGCAGCGGGATAGGCAACCTGGGAGCCGTCGAGGCGGCGCCGAATCCCTGCCACGGCCGGCTCTATTCCCTCGACCTCACCCTGCCGCCTCTGGCGGTGCTGTTTCTTAAAAACGAGCTATAGCGGATTTTTCGGCGCCGCGGGAATGTTGCCTAAATAATATGGAGCGATACATTTGCATTCACGGCCACTTCTACCAGCCGCCGCGCGAAGACCCCTGGCTCGACAGGATCGAGCCCCAGGAATCGGCCCACCCCTTCCACGACTGGAACGAGCGGATCGCAGCGGAATGCTACGCGCCGAACGCGGCCTCGCCTTTGCTAAACGGCGATAACCAGACTATCGCCACCGTCAACAACTACGCCAAGATCAGCTTCAACTTCGGCCCCACGCTGCTCTCCTGGATGGAGCAGCACCGACCCGACGTGTATCAGGCAATTCTCGAGGCGGACCGGCTGAGCCGGCAGGCCTACGGCGGACATGGATCGGCCATCGCCCAGGTCTATAACCACATGATCATGCCTCTGGCCGGCGCCCGGGACAGAGCCACGCAGGTCCGCTGGGCCATTGAGGACTTCCGAAAGCGCTTCCAGCGCGATCCCGAAGGGATGTGGCTGCCGGAGGCAGCAGTCGATCTCGATACCCTCGAGACGCTGGCCA
>MGSR01000050.1:0-1081 GCA_001798565.1 Deltaproteobacteria bacterium RIFCSPLOWO2_12_FULL_60_16 | reverse complement strand
GGCGAATGGCAGGATGTGAGCGGCGGCCGCATCGATTCCAGCGCCGCCTATCTCTGCTATCTGCCCTCGGGACGCTCCATCCAGCTCTTTTTCTATAACGGGCTCATCGCCGCGGACGTGGCCTTCGGCCATTTGCTCCACAGCGGCGATCTCTTCGCCCGCAGGCTGCTCGAGGCCTTCGACGGGGAAAGGGGCGGGCCCCAGATCGTTCACATCGCCACCGACGGCGAGACCTACGGCCACCACCGCCGCTACGGCGACATGGCCCTGGCCGCCTGCCTGACCTCGATCGAATCGAACGGCGCGGCCCGCCTCACCAACTACGGCGAGTACCTCGAAAGACATCCGCCCACGCATGCCGTAGAGATCGTCGAGAACTCTTCCTGGAGCTGCGCCCACGGGGTCGAGCGCTGGCGCAATGATTGCGGCTGCCACACCGGCGCGCACGCGGGATGGAGCCAGGGCTGGAGAAAACCTCTGAGGCAGGCGATGGACTGGCTGAGCGATCAGGCGGCCGCCCTCTATGAGAAGGAGGCGGCGCTCTATCTCAGCGATCCCTGGAAGGCGCGCGACGACTACGTCGAGGTCATCCTCGAGCGCTCGGCAAATAGCCAGGAGCGTTTTTTGAAGCGGCACGCCGCTGCCGGACTCGACGGCGGGGAGAAGAATAAGATTTTGCAGCTCCTTGAGATGCAGCGTTATGCCATGCTGATCTACACCAGCTGCGGCTGGTTCTTCGACGACATAGCGGGGCTTGAAGCCGCGCAGGTGATGCGCTACGCCGCGAGAACGATGGAGCTTGCGCGAGAGATAAACGGAGCCGACCTCGAAGCGGAATATCTCCGGATGCTCGAGAGGGCGCCGGGCAACCTAGACGGGAGCGGGGCGAAGGTCTACGAGCTGCTGGTCAAGCCGAAAATTCCCCTTGCCCGAAAAGTCACGTCTCGGTTAGAGTAAGTCTCTGTGGCTGATTTCCCAAAAGAAGTCTCGGAGCTGTTAGCGCGCTTCGAGCAGAACATCGATTCCTACCAGAGCCAAGCGTATAACGAGACTCAAGTCCGGCTGGAATTCATCAACCCGT
>MGSR01000049.1 GCA_001798565.1 Deltaproteobacteria bacterium RIFCSPLOWO2_12_FULL_60_16 | reverse complement strand
ACGACGCGCCACTGGCTTCGACCCCATTACCGAACTGGACCTGCTGGTATGGGGATCTTGTAGAGCCGGGCGACGTTTTCCCGCACCAGCTTCGCGCGTACAGGGGCAGGGAGATCGCCCAGGTCACGGCCGATGACCTGACGGGAGTTGGGCCAAGTCGAGTTGCCGTGGGGAAAGTCGTTCGACCACATGCAATTGTCGGTTCCCCACCAGGACAGGATATGGCCGCCGACGGCGTCGTTGAAGAAAGTGGTGTGGATTTGCCTGTGGAAGTATTCGCTAGGAAGCTTTTTGATCGCCAGGCCCTCGCGCTTGGCGCCATGCCGTTTGAAATAGTAGTCCCACTGCTCCAAGACAAACGGAATCCAGCCAAGCTCGTTCTCGACCAGGACCACCTTGAGCCTGGGGAAGCGCTCGAGCACCCCGGAATAGATCAGTTCGTAGAGGCTGTTGACCGACTGGAACAGTTTCATATTAACGTTGTTGGCCTCTTGGGTGAGACCGGTTAGGGTATCGCCGAGGCCGAAGGAACGGGTTCGGCTGTAGCCGTGTCCGCTCAGGATGTGCAAGTTGACCGGCATGTCGAGATCCTGAGAGACGGCCCAGAACTTGTCGTAATGCGACGAGGAAAACGGCAGCTCCGGCGGCGGCACCTGCCAGATCACCGAGCCGCGCATGCCCGCTTTGCGGCAGCGCTCCAGTTCTTTCACGGCGCCGTCAATGTCGTACATCGACAGCATGGCGATACCGATCAGCCGGTCGGGCGCGGCGCTGCAGTAGTCAATGAGCCAATCGTTATAAACCCGGCAGCAGGCCGCCTCCACCTCGTGATCGTCGAGGCTCAAGCATTTCAAGCCGTGTGTCGGATAAAGCACTTCGGCGCTGACGCCGTCGGCGGCCATCTCGGAGACGCGCTTGTTTTTGTCCATGGCGGCGCCCTGGACGTCGTTGGGCCTTTGCCCGCCAAAATCGGGGGCGCGGTCCTGAAATGCTTTAGGCGTCTGCTTTTTCCATAGTCCTTCCGGCTCGATGACGTGGGAGTCGGACGAAATCAAGACTTCATCGATGACGATGTTAGAGTCTTTCCCGTAGGTTCGTTCAATAATACCCATCTTGGCGGCTCCTTTGGCTCGTAAGGTTTGTGCGTAGTCCGATTCTTTACAGATTCGACACGGCGCATTTTCAATACCTCAGGGGCGGGGTGGAACGCAAGGAACTCATAATGTTTTACGGCGCAGCCGCTAGACGGAACTCGGCAGCAGTGAACCGTTGAGGGTGACTGCCCGTGTGAAAGGCACGGGTGTCAGCAGCGCCTGCATGGTGAAGCAGCCGTTCTCCGCGTTCCGGACCAGCGCCGCGACCCGCTCGGGCGGCTCGTCCGACTCCAACTCCAATCGAGTCTCGATCCCGAGACAACTGGTCTTGACGGTGCCTTGAAGGACCGATCCTTCCTGCCGGTTGCGCATGCTCACGTGCACGCGCGCTTTGCTGACCGACACTTTCATCATATGCCCGTACCGGGCAATTTGCGTGAGCAGTCAAAAACCGATCGCAGCCGTGAAATAGCCGAGCGGCGATGGGGCCGTGTGCTCGCCCCCCACCCGTTCCGATTCGTCGCAGTAGATGGTGAAGCCCTGAACTTTGGCTGCCTTGCGCATCCGTTCGAGCGACTCGCAGTCGGCTTCGATGAGATTCTCTCGGTGGGTCACTTTCGGGTCCAAAGCGGCCGGCGGATTAGCGAACTCGGGAAGTTTCATAAGGCACCTCTCTCCGTTTAATCTCCCGCCAACAAATATCAAACCTAGCGATGCGGCTGCAACGACCAATTCCAACACTTGATGCGCCCTTGAAACCCTTTGGAAATTCTTTTAAGCATTGAGACCACCAGCAGTTGAGTTGAACAGCCAGGAAAGGCGGCGATAGAGGGATAAGATGAAGCGGAGCACGGAGAGGATTCTGACCACTTTCGTCGGGAGCCTGGCGCGCCCGGCGGATCTGATCGAGATGCTCAAGGCGAAAGAGAGCGGGCGAACCTACGATCGCCAGGCGTTTGCCGCCCGGGTCCGCAGCGCGGTGGCGGAGGCCGTCCGCAGGCAGGCGGAGGCGGGCGTGGACATCGTGAGCGACGGAGAGCAAGGGAAGCCGGGCTTCGTCACCTATATCGGCGAGCGCCTGGCCGGTTTCGAGCCGAGACCGACGCCGCCGAGGGCGGGCCCGTGGGTGGGGTCCAGAGAGGTCATGGACTTCCCGGAATACTACGAGTGGTATTCCCAATGGCGCGGCGCATCTGTCGGCCCGCCGACTGGCCTCGTGTGCACCGGGCCGATCTCCTACAAAGGGCAGGAGGCGCTCCAAAGGGACATCGAGAACCTCAAGGCCGCGCTGAGAGGGGTCGACGTGCAGGAAGCCTTCCTACCCGCCCCCTCCCCCGCCAACGTCGAGGCGCAACGAAAAAACGAGCACTACCCCACTGAGGAGGCATACCTCTACGCGATTGCGGAGGCCATGCGCGTGGAGTACAACGCGATCGTCGGCGCCGGACTCCTGCTGCAGGTGGACGACCCGCGGCTGGTGACTTATTACAACTCGACCCCGGGCTCGACCGTCGAGCAATGCCGCAAATGGGCTGAGCTGCGCGTCGAGGCGCTGAATCACGCGCTGAAGGATATCCCGCCGGAAAAGGTGCGCTTTCACACCTGCTATGGCATCAACATCGGCCCCCGCATCCATGACATGGCCCTAAAGGATATGGTGGATATCATGCTGAGGGTTAATGCCGGGGCTTACTCTTTCGAGGCCGCCAACCCGCGACACGAGCACGAGTGGCGCGTTTGGGAAAACGTCAAGCTCCCGGAAGGGAAAATCCTGATCCCCGGAGTCATCACTCATTGCAGCAATATCGTGGAGCACCCGGAGCTCGTGGCCGAGCGGCTGGTAAGATTCGCGAGAATCGTGGGGCGCGAGAATATCATCGCCGGGAGCGACTGCGGCTTCTCCTCGCAGGCCACCGCGGAGCCGGAGATTCATCCGACCGTCGTATGGGCCAAGTTCAAAGCGATGGCCGAAGGCGCGCGGCTCGCCAGCGAAGAGCTCTGGGGAAGGCGCGGGAGATAACAGAACGGAGAAAATCGATCATGAGCTATGCGCTGTGGATCGTTCAGGGGCTGCTCGCCCTCCTCTTTCTGTTCGCCGGCGGGATGAAGCTGGTCCTGCCGCTCGAGGAGCTGAAGGGGCCGGTGCCGCTGCCGGGTCTGTTCATGCGCTTCATCGGCGTGGCCGAGGTGCTCGGCGCGCTCGGCCTGATCCTCCCCGGGCTCCTGCGCATTCGGCCGGGGCTGACGCCGCTGGCGGCCGCCGGGCTGGTGATCATCATGATCGGCGCGACAGTGCTCACGCTGGCTGGCGGTGATGTCGCGATGGCGCTGATCCCGTTGGTGGTGGGGCTGCTCTCGGCGTTCATCGCCTACGGCCGTTGGCGGCTGGCGCCGCATCGCGGAGGCAAAGAACAGGCTGCGTGACTAGGAATGAAAGGAGGAACTTGAACATGGCTGATGAGGTACTGAACGGAAGCTGTCTGTGCGGGGCGGTGCGCTACCGCGTCCGGGCGCCATTTATCCGCTTCGCGCACTGCCACTGCTCCCGCTGCCGCAAGGCCACCGGGAGCGGGCACGCGACGAACCTGGTGGTCGCACCGGCGAATCTCGAGTGGATCGAGGGGCGGAGTAAAACGCAAAGGTTCGATCTTCCAAGCGCCAAGAGCTTCTCCACGGCGGTCTGCCGCGCGTGCGGCTCGCCCGTGCCGCGCCTGAGCCGCGACGGGCAGCGCGTCATCGTTCCCGCGGGATCGCTCGATGACGTCCCCAGCATTAAGCCGGCGGCGCGCGGCTACTGGGATTCGCGCGCTCCGTGGAGCTGCTCGGGCGACGACTTGCCGCGCTTTCCGGAGTCCATAGGATAAGCAGCGTAGATTTAAACAGACCGTTGAAAAAGGCCCATCTGCCGTCAGCCGGCCCGAGAGTCTCTCTCAGGTCCGATGCGATACACCTGTGCTACGCTCCACGGAAGATACGCTTGATGCTTCTCGCCCGACGCATCGGCCCTTCGAGATCCCCCCGGGCCGGCATTTATGATAGTGGCGAGTCCTAAGAAACCATCAAGCCCGCTTCAGGCACTTCAAAAACTCTTTCAGCGGACGGGTGTTGATCACGTCTTTCTTCTCCGCCCAGCCCCGCCGCGCCTGGGCAATGCCGAATTCCAGAAAGCGCATGTGGTTGACGCTGTGGGCGTCGGAATCGATCACCAGCTTCACCCCCGCCGCGACCGCCTTGCGGACATGCTCGTCTTTCAAATCCAGCCGGTCCGGGTAGGCGTCGATCTCCAGGACCGTGCCGGTCTCCTTGGCCGTCCGGATGACGGCATCCATATCGACATCGTACGGCTCCCGCTTCTGGATCACCCGGCCGGTCGGATGAAACAGAATATCAGCCTGGGGATTGCGCATCGCTCTCACGATTCGCTCCGTCATCTCGCGCCGCGCCAGATTGAAGTGGGAATGGACCGCAATCCCGACCACATCGAGCTTAGCCAGGACTTTATCCTCGATATCGAGGGTGCCATCCTTGTTGATGTTCACTTCGGCGCCTTTGAGAATTTTGACGCCTTTGACGGACCTACTGATCTTGTCGATCGCTTCCATCTGCTTGAGCAGCTTTTTTTCATCCGAGCCGCCGGTCATCGCCAACCCCTTCGTGTGATCGGTAATGGCGATATATTCCAGTCCCAGCCGCTTCGCCTGCCCGGCCATCTCTTCGATCGAGTTCGCGCCGTCGGTCCAGGTCGTCTGCGTCTGCAGGTCGCCGCGCAGCTCTCCATAGCCCACCAGATCGGGCAGCTCCCCTTTCTTCGCCGCCTCGATCTCCCCCTGGTTCTCCCTCAGCTCCGGAGGAATGAACGAGAGGCCGAGCGCTTTGTATAGCTCCTCTTCGGTCTTGCCGGCCACGCGCTTGCTGCCGCGAAAAAGGCCGTACTCGTTCAGCTTCAGCCCCTTGTCCTGGGCGATTCTTCGAAGCGCAACGTTATGATCCTTGCTGCCGGTGAAGTAATTGAGCGCCGCGCCGAAGCTCTCCCCGGGCACCACCCGGAGATCCACGTCCATGCCGTTTTGCAGTTTTACCGTCGATTTGGTCTTGCCCCGGCCTTGGATATCCACGACCTCGGCCATCGCCACGAAAAATTCCATGA
Organism: Deltaproteobacteria bacterium RIFCSPLOWO2_12_FULL_60_16; assembly: GCA_001798565.1. Lineage (GTDB taxonomy): Bacteria > Desulfobacterota > Binatia > UBA9968 > UBA9968 > UBA9968. The sequence goes on along the minus strand of MGSR01000049.1, from coordinate 1,564 downwards.
CCTTCTCCGGCTTGCGCGAAACGGCCAGGATATCCGCGTCGCCGACGGTCTCCTTCCACCTGCGGGTCGAGCCGGCGACCACGACCTCCTCGACCTGCGGCAGGGCGCGCAGGCGCTGTTCGATCTCAGTGATCAAAGGCAGCACCGACCCGAGCGGGAAGCGGCCGCTCCCCTGCTTTAAGAACTCTATGCCCTTCAAGATCTTCTGCTCCATCTTCTCGCCGAAGTGGGCGAGCTCGCGGATCTTTCCGGCGCGCGCGGCTCTTTCTAAATCCGCGACCGTCTTGATCCCCAGCTGCTCGTAGAGAAGCTTGACGCTCTTGGGGCCGACGCCCTCGATCGCCGTGAGCCCGCCCACATCCACCGGCACCTCTTTTTTCAACCCTTCGTAGTATCCGAGCCTTCCGGTCTTGAGCAGCTCCTCGATCTTCTCCGCAATGGCCTCGCCCACCCCGGGGATCTGACGCAATCCTTTGAGCCCGCCCCTTTTGTAAATCTCCGCCGCCGGCTCTCCCAAGGCCTCCAGGGAATAGGCAACCTTCCCGTACGCCCTCGGCTTGAACGGCTCTTCCTTCATCTCCAGGTAGAGGGCGATCTCGCGAAAAATCCGGGCTAATTCTGCGTTACGCATCGGCTCACGTTTAGCACCCACCCCAAAGATTGACAAGATTGGCGGAAGAGGTTAGTAATCAGGTGCTCGGTAATTTTTGACACAGCATCGGGGGGACGTCCAATGCGCCTTAAAACTATCCTATTATTGATCATTCTGGCTATTTTTGCCCTCGCCCCATCGCCCGCGCCCGCGCAGCTAACCACAGTGAACGTCGGCTACAGCGCCATCAGCGCGGATCAGCTGCCCGCCTGGGTGGCCAAGGATTCGGGGATGTTTGAGAAAAACGGGCTGGACGCGCAATTAATCTTCTTCACCGGCGGGAGCACCGCTATCCTGGCCCTCGTCTCAGGGGATGTCCCGATCACGCAGGTGGCGGGTCCTGGTCTCGTCAGCAGCGCCTTGGCCGGCTCGGACGCGGTGTTCGTCGCCGCCGGAATCACCTCGCTCAATTACGTGCTGATGGGCAAGCCCGGGCTCACGAAGCCGGAGCAGCTCAAAGGCGGCAGCGTCGCCATCAGCCGCTTCGGCTCGGCCACGGATTCCATCGCCCGGTTTGCTCTCAAGGCAATCGGCCTGACGCCGGGAAAGGACGTAACCCTTGTTCAAGTGGGAAGCGGGCCGTCTCGCCTGGACGCGGCTCTGACGGGAAAAGTGAGCGCTGCCGTCATCAACCCTCCGTCCAGCTACATAGCGGAAAGAAGGGGCCTGACCGTTGTCGTGGATATCGCCAAGATGGGTCTGGTCTTTCAACACACCGGCGTGGCCACCACGCGGAGATTCATCAAGGAGCATCCCGACATTGTCAGGAAGTACGTCAAGGCGCATATGGAGGCCGTGCACCGTATCTGGACTGATAAGGAGGCGGGCGTCAGGGCCCTGGCAAAATACATGGGGCGCGGGGTAGACCGGGACATCTTAGAAAAGAGCTGGCAAGGCATTCTCACGGAGTCT
>MGSR01000048.1:13749-14291 GCA_001798565.1 Deltaproteobacteria bacterium RIFCSPLOWO2_12_FULL_60_16 | reverse complement strand
CCGGACGTGCGCGTCATCCCTTACCAGCAAAAGCTCACGTCCCAGAACATCATGGAGATCATCAAGGATTACGACATCATCGTGGACGGGTGCGACAACTTTCCCACCCGCTATCTGGTGAACGACGCCTGCGTGCTGGCGAAGAAGCCCAACGTCCACGGCAGCATCTTTCAATTCGAGGGCCAGGCCACGGTCTTCTACCCGGGCAAGGGCCCCTGCTACCGCTGCCTCTATCCTGAGCCGCCGCCGGCCGACATGGCGCCAAGCTGCCAGGAGGCCGGAGTGCTGGGAGTTCTCCCGGGCCTCATCGGGGTCATTCAGGCGCTTGAAACCATCAAGCTCATCCTTGGCAAGGGCGACTCGCTGGTGGGCAAGCTCATCTGCTTCAACACGCTGGGCATGGAGATCAACACGCTGAAGCTCAAGGCGGATCCCGCCTGCCCGATGTGCGGCGAGAAGCCTACCATACACAGCCTGATAGATTACGAAGAGTTCTGCAGTCTACGCGCAGCCGCGCACGCAGCCTGACTTGGTTATTCGTT
>MGSR01000048.1:2499-13742 GCA_001798565.1 Deltaproteobacteria bacterium RIFCSPLOWO2_12_FULL_60_16 | reverse complement strand
TATTGGTTAATCGTGAACTCCAAGGCCAATAACCAATATACCAATAACCAGTAACTAAACCGGGGAGCGAGGCAGGCCGCCGAACGAGGCTTACCGCCGGAGGCGTCTCTCGGCTCGACTGAGCTCGCCGAAGTCAAGATCGATGCAATAGCTCCCTCGGGGAACGCGCTCCACTTCGACAGGCTCAGTGCGGTGAGCAAAGTCGAACCGTCGGCTGCGGCCGATAGACCTCTGGTTAAACCGAAGCTTTCCAGTCGGACGTCCGCAGCCTCATTCGCGCTCCCCTCGGTCGGTCCGTAAAGCGAGGGGGCTCGCTGAGCAAGCCGAAAGCACCAGTCGTGCAGGTTCAAAGAAACCACAGGTCTATTGCTTTCGGCGCGTGAGGCGAGTCCCTGAGCTACCCCCATTGCTTTGGGCGCGCGAAGCAGGCCCCCGAGCGAGCTTTCCAGTTGAATTTTTTTCAGAGAACTACAGGCCGACTGATTTCTTTAGGGTGGTGATTTCCTGGACGGATAGCGGGCGGATCTCTCCGGGGGCGAGCAAACCGAGATGGACCGGCCCCAGACGGATCCGGATCAGCTTTTCCACGAAGTAGCCCAGCGCCTCGAACATCCGGCGCACCTCGCGGTAGCGCCCCTCGCCGATCTCGATCTCGACCCAGGCATTCTTCCTCAGCGCCTCCACGACGCGAACTTTGGCCGGCGCCGTCACGCCGTCCTCCAGCCGGATGCCCTTGCGCAGGCGGCCCAATTCCTCTTCGGAAGGACAGCCGCTCAGTTTCACGCGATAGAGCTTTTTGATTCCGTAGCGGGGATGCATGAGCCGCTGGGCCGCCTCGCCGTCGTTAGTCAGGATAAGGAGTCCTGAAGAGTTGAAATCCAATCTCCCGACGGGAAACAGACGGCCCCTTTTCCCCCAGCCCTCCAGCAATTTTCCCACGCTCGGCCGTCCCTGGGGATCGCGCATCGAGGCGATCATCCGAGCGGGCTTGTGGAACAGATAATAGAGAGGAGGCGGCCGGCGGATGAGCTTGCCGTCGACTTTGATCTTGTCCTTGACGAGATCCGCCCGAGTGCCGAGCTTCTGGACCACCGTCCCGTTTACGGTCACGCGCCCTTCCTGAATCCACTTCTCCGCCTCGCGCCGCGACGCCAGGCCGGCGCGGGCCAGGATCTTCTGGAGCCTTTCCATCCCTTCACTCCTTACTACTCGTTTCCTTGTTGGCGGCGTCCTGGTTCTCGGGGGGCAGCGTCATCTCTTCCATCTCCTTCAGCGTGGGCAGATTAGAGAGATCTTTGAGATTGAACGTCTCGAGAAACTCTTGCGTGGTGCCGTAAAGGAAGGGCCTGCCCGGGACATCCTTGCGCGCCACGATCCGCACCAGCCTGCGCTCCAGAAGGGTGGAAAGCACCCCGTCCACATCCACTCCGCGGATCACCTCGATCTCCGCCCTGGTGACGGGCTGTTTGTAGGCGATGATCGCGAGAGTCTCCAGCGTGGCCTTGCTCATACGCGCCGGGCGGCCGCGAAAGAGGTTCTTCACCCACTCGGCGTTTTCTTTCGGCGTCCTCATTTGAAAGCCACCGGCCACCTCCGCCAGCCGGAAACCCCTTCCCGATGCCTCGTACTCGGTCTTAAGCTCCTCCAACAGCCCGGCGATTTCCTGCTTGTCGGCGCCTTCCAGCACTTCGCCTATGCGGGAGACCGTCAACGGAGCCTCGGAGGCAAAAAGCAGACTCTCCAGAACCGACTTCAACTGATCACGCTCCATCGCCTTCCCCCTCTATTTTTCCCTGTGCCATCCGTTCCTGGATGTCTTCGAGCGGGGCCGCCAACTCAAGGACGATCGGCCCGTCGCGCTCCTCCTGCAGTACGCGCACCGCCCGGATCTTCACCAGCTCCAGCATGGCGAGAAAAGTGACTATGATTTCCAGCCTGGAGGCAGCGGCCTCGAAAAGCGATTGAAAAACCACCTTGCCCCGCCGATGGAGATCGTCCAGCAGAAGGCTCATCTTCTCCCGGACCGATATCCTCTCCAGCGTGACCTCATGGACCCTCTCCTCGGGAAACCGCTCCAGGACCTGGCGCAAGGCCGAGATCAGGTCGAAGAGCGACACCCCTTCGAAGCCGCCCGCTTCGATCTCGTCCGGAATCTCCGGGCGCCTGGCGAAAACGTCGCGCTTGAGGATCTCCCGCTGCTCCAGCTCTTCGGCGGCCTCTTTAAAGCGCTGATACTCCAGGAGCCGGCGCATCAACTCCTCCCTCGGGTCCCCTCCTTCCTCCTCCTCGTCCTCCTCCTCGCCCGGCGGCAGCAGCATTCTCGACTTGATATGGATCAAGGTAGCGGCCATCACCAGGAACTCGCCGGCGACATCCAGGCTCAGGCTCTGCATCAGCTCCAGAGTCGCCAGATACTGCTCCGTGATCGTCGCGATCGGGATATCGGTGATGCTGACCTCGTTCTTCTTGATGAGGTGCAGCAGCAGGTCCAGAGGACCCTCAAAGACCTCTAACTTTACGCTCGTGCTCAAAGCCCTACCGCTTTTCTCACTTCGCCCATGGTCCGGGCCGCCTGCTCCTGAGCCACGCGATTGCCCGCGGCCAGGATATCGTCCACGTCGGCCGGCCGCTTTTCAAACCCCGCCCTCTTCTCCTGAATAGGCGCCAGCTCCGCGACCACATGCTTGATCATCACCTTCTTGCACTCGAGGCAACCTATTCCCGCCGTACGACAGCCCTTCGAGACGTAGTCCACCTCATCCGGGGTGCAGTAGATTTTGTGCAGTTGAAAGGCGGGGCACTTCTCCGGCTCGCCCGGATCCTGCCGCCTCACCCGCGCCGGGTCGGTCATCATCCGGCTGAGCTTCTGGTCGACCTCCTTCGCCGGGTCGGAGAGAAAGACCGCGTTGTTGTAGCTCTTGCTCATCTTCCTCCCGTCCAGCCCTGGAAGCCTTTGCGTCTCGGTCAACAGCACCTCAGGCTCCGGGAAGATTGCGCCATAAAACTGGTTGAAGCGGCGCACGATCTCCCGCGTCAGCTCCACGTGCGGCGCCTGATCCACGCCCACCGGCACCTTGCGCGCCTTGTACATGATGATATCGGCCGCCTGCAGAACGGGATATCCCAAGAAGCCGTACGTCGACAGATCCTTTCCCTCGATCTCGCGGATCTGCTCCTTATAGGTCGGATTGCGCTCGAGCCAGGGCACCGGCGTGATCATGGACAGGAGCAGATGCAGCTCTGCGTGCTCTTTCACCTTCGACTGGCAGAAGAGGACGCATCGCTTCGGGTCGAGACCGACGCTCAGCCAGTCCATGACCATCTCGCGCGTGCTCTGCTGGATTCCCTGCGGCGAGGCGTAATCGGTAGTCAGGGCATGCCAGTCGGCGACAAAAAAATAGCAGCGGTAGTCCTTCTGCAGGCGCAGCCAGTTCGTCAACGCGCCGTGGAGATGACCTAAATGCAAGCGACCCGTAGGCCGCGCCCCGCTAACGACGGTTTCCATAGCCCTTAAATGATGACCAGCCCCCTGAGCACTCGAATCACAAAATAGACGAAGGGACCCATGAAAAAATCCAGCAGATGGGTCATCATCAAGACGATGAGGATCAGGAAGCCGTAAGGCTCTATCCGCGCCACCGTCGAGGAGTACGGCTCGGGCAGCAACCCGACCAGCACTCTGCCCCCGTCCAAAGGCGGGATCGGAAAGAGGTTAAATGCCGCGAGCATCACGTTGATATTCACGCTCCCCTGCGCCATATACGTCAAAGGGACGGTAAGAAACTGCGGCAGAGAGCCTGCCGCCGAGCTGACGAACCTCAGGAGATAAACGCTCGCGGCAGCCAGTAGAATGTTCGTCGCCGGCCCGGCCAGAGCAACCCAGACCATGTCCCTTTTCGGATGACGGAGGTTGTAGAAATTGACCGGCACCGGTTTGGCGTAGCCGAAGAGAAACGGCGCCCCCGCCACGATCAGGAGCAGCGGCAGGAGAACCGTCCCGAAAGGGTCGATATGCGAAAGCGGATTGAGCGTCAATCTCCCCATACGAGCCGCCGTGGGATCTCCGAGACGGTAGGCCACCCAGCCGTGCGCCACCTCGTGGAAGATGATCGCCGCCAGCACCGGCAGCGCCCAGATCGAAATTTGAGTCAGGGTGTCTTGAAGCATCGCGGTTTGCCGCCTCATTCATACGGCACCGACCTGAAAAAGACAAGCAAGATTCCTCGCATGTTACTTTTCGGACCCCCGCTCCCGCGGGTGAAACTTGCGGTGCACCTGCTTCAAGCGCGCGCTGTCCACGTGAGTGTAGATCTGGGTTGTGGAGATATCGGCATGGCCGAGCATCGATTGCACCGCGCGGAGATCGGCGCCCCCTTCCAGGAGATGCGTGGCGAAGGAATGGCGCATCGTATGCGGCGTCACCCGTTTTTCGATGCCGGCTGCCAGGGCGTAGCGCCGGATCAGCTTCCAAAAGGCCTGGCGCGTCAGGGCCTTGCCGGAGCGCGTGAGAAAGATAAAGGGACTGGCGCGCCCCCCGGCGAGCTTCGGTCGCGCCTCTTTGAGATAGCGAAGGACCGTCTCTCTCGCCCACTTTCCAAAAGGGACCAGGCGCACCTTGGCCCCTTTGCCCCGAACCGTCACGTAATCTCCCTCCAGATTCATCTGATGGGTCTGCAGGGAGACAATCTCGGAAACCCGCACTCCCGTGCCGTAGAGCAGCTCGATCATCGCCCGATCGCGCAGTCCCAAAGAGGTGCGCGGGTCGGGCTGGTTGAGCAGGCTCTGCACCTCTTCGCGGCCGAGCGTGTGCGGCAGCTTGCGCGCGGAGCGCTGCAGAATAAAGTCCGGCACCGGATTCTCCACGATCAGCTCTTCCTTTTCGAGAAAACGGTAGAACTGGCGCAGCGCGACGACATTGCGCGCAATGGAGCGGGCGGCGAGCCCGCGTCCCTTCAGCCAGGAGAGATAGCCGCGCAGGTGAACCGCCTGGCTCTCCTTCCACGTGCGCACCCGGCGGCTCTTCAAAAAAGTCGCCAGCCGGTTCAGGTCCCGGCTGTAGGCTTCCAGGGTGTTGCGCGCCAGCCCCTTCTCGACCGTGAGCGCGTTGAGAAAGGAGTCGAGGTGCGGACTCAATGAATCGTTCATGCCCTTCTCGGCCGCCGATAGCCTCCGCCCCGCCTAGGCGGGTATCTCTTCGACCTCTTCCGACACCAGGCTTTGATACAGGGTCTGCCGGATCATTTCCAGGCGCTGTTGGTCGCGGATCTTACCGCCCTGTTCATCGGCCACGTAAAACACATCCGCCACCTGGTCCACGTTCGTGGAGATCTTGGCGAGGTGGATGGAGATCCCGAGCTGGTGCATCCCGTAGGTAATTTGGAAGAGGACGCCGATGCGATCCTGGGTGTACACTTCGACAACCGTAAAGTCGTCCGAGGCCTCGTTGTCGATCTGAATCGCGGTGGACACCTTGGGCCCGCGCCTCTTGAACAAGGACGGGCGGCCCGACTCCTCCACGACGCGCGCCACATCGACCGCTCCGGTCAGGACCTTGTCCAAAAGCGCGCCCACGCGCTCCCATTTTTGCGGGTCCATGATGAGCGCCGCCCGCCCAGCGTGGGAGATGCGAAAGACATCGAGAATGATCCCGTCGCTCGATGTCGTGATCCGCGCATTCAGAATATCCAGCCCGGAGGCGGCAAAAACCCCGGTGATGCGGGCGAAAAGCCCGGGGCGATCCTCGGCGCAAATGGCCATCTCGCTATATTCCCGCTCCGGAAAGTGGCGCACCGAGCTGACGAAGCCCTCCCTCGTTCCTGCCCGGGATGGCGAGTTCATCGAACCATCACCGCTGAACTGATCCATGAGCTCCAGGTGAGCGGGAATCTCGTCTTCAGGGGTCGCGAGAAAATACCGGTCGGGCAAGGTCTCCAGAAAACGCTGCAGCTTCTCCGCGCCGTATTTTGCCGAGAAGCGGCGCCTGAGCCGCGCCCGAATCCGCCGGCACCGCGAACGGCGATCCTCCCTGCGAAACTCCCCCTTATCCTCCTTTTCCAGTATCCCCGACGCCTGCAGATACAGATCCTCCAGGAGAGCCGCCTTCCAGTTGTTCCACACCTGCGGCCCCACCGCCCGGATGTCGGCGTAGGTGAGCAGATAGAGCATCTTGAGATTGCTCCCGTTGCCCATGGCCCGGGCGAAATCAATAATGGTCTTGTCGTCCTCCAGATCCCTCCGGAAGGCGGTATGGGCCATCAGCAGGTGATGCCGGACCAGAAACTCAAGCTGGGCGGCGTCATCGATATTGAGCCTCATCCGGCGCGCTATGCCCCGCGCCATCTCGGCGCCGATCTCCGAATGGCCGCCCCCGTAGCCCTTGCCGATGTCGTGAAAGAGCAGGGCGAGGTAGAGAATCTCCACGTTTTCGATCTCGCGGGCGAGCTGGGTGAGCAGGGGAAAGGTTTCTCGAAAGGCCCCTTCGCGCAGCTGTTCAAGCTCTGTAACCAGCCGGAGCGAATGCTGATCCACGGTGTAAATGTGGTAGAGGTCGTGGAGGACCATGCAGAGCAGCCGGCCGAACTCGGGGATCAAGGCCCCCAGCACGCCGCAGCGATGCATTTCCACCAGCGTCTCGTAAACCCGCTCCTTCCATTTCAAAATCTCCAGGAAGGGCCCGCAGGCCGACGCCGACCGGCGCAGCTTCTCATCGATCAACCCGATGTGATCCCGGATCAGCTCGCGCGTTTCCTCGCTGATGGCCGCGTTGTGTTTCTGAACTTCGGCGAAGATGCCGATCAGGTTTTCGGGCTCCGCGGTCAAGAGCGCGGGATCGGAAATCCACAAATAGCCTCTGGCGATGGCGATCCCCTCACGGATTTTTCTCCCGGCAACCCGCCGCTTGGACGCGCCGGCGCCGGCAGGCTCCGTCAACCTGTGGATAATCAAGGAAGCCAGACGGTTGACCTGAGAGGCGTGCAGGTAATAGCTCCGCATGAACACTTCCACCGCCTTGAGCTTTCTCTCCCCCTCGAAGCCCAGCGCCCGGCTCACGCGCTCCTGCTCTTCGAAGGTAAGCTGGTCCTGGTGCTTCCCGGCGCCGAAATGGAGCTCGTTTCGCACCCGCAAGAGAAAGTCCTGCGCCGCCTTGAGCTCGGCGAGGTCCTTCGCCTGGATGACCCCGTGATCCACCAGGCCATCGAGCTCCTTGATCGGATGCTTTACTTTCGAGATCCACAGGGCGGTATGGATATCCCTCAAACCGCCCTCCCCCTCTTTCACATCCGGCTCCAGGAGATAGACCGATCCCCCGTAACGCTCTCGTCTCAGCCTGTTTTCCTCGAGTTTTTCCCTGACAAAACGATCCTCGTTTTTTTTGAGCAGCTGCTGCTCTACCGCCTTGGCGAAGTCCGCATAGAGCGCGGCATCGCCGCAGACACAGCGCGCGTCGATCAACGCCGTCTTGACCTTCATGTCCGTGTTGGCCAGGCGCATGGACTCGGCGATGCTGCGCGTGGCGTGGCCGACCTCGAGGCCCGCGTCCCAAAGAGAGTACAGCACCTTCTCAGCCACGGACTCCACGTAAGGGGTCACCTTCCAGGCGTAAAGAAAAAGCAGATCGATGTCCGAGTAGGGATTCAACTCCCCGCGGCCGTAGCCGCCCTGCGCGATCAGGGCGCAGCGGGGGTTGACGCTGGGATAGCGTTGAATGTAATCCTGGCTCGCGACTTGAAACAGGTGGCGGATCAAGTGGTCCACGACTACGGTATAGGCGAACACGATCTCGCGGCCGCCGGCGCCCGCCCGGTGGCGCTCGAGCAGGAGAGCGCGGGCCTTCTGCAGGTAGACCCTGGCCATGCGGGCAAGGTCGGCTTCGACCCCGCTCTCTTCCAGAAGAGAGCGGGAGAGTGCGGCTGCATCCATGACGATATGCGTTTAGAGGTCTTTCACCACCTGGGTGCTGTCCTGATACTTTTTGATCCCCTCGACCAAAGCCTCCACCAGAGTGTCTTGATAGGCCTGCCGGGCCAGCGCCCGGCCTTCGATCTTGTGGGTGATGAAAAACAGCTCCACCAGGACGCTCGGCATGCGCGCTCCCACCAGGACGTAAAAGAGCGCCTTTTTCACCCCGAGGTCTTTGACTGCGCCGCGCTTCTGCCCCACGTGGGAAACCACGGAGGAATGGAGACGGTGGGCCAGGGTGATGGAATCCTCAAGCTTGGAGTTTTGCGTGAGATCGCTCAAGATGAACTGGAGGTCCGAGATGCTCCTGCGAGAGGTGCTGTTCTCTCGCGCGGCGAGCCGGATAGAGGCCTCGTCCGTGGTGTTGTCCAGATAGTAGGTCTCGACCCCTTTCGCCTCCGGGTTGGGGCTGGAGTTCACGTGCAGGGAGATGAAGAGGTCCGCGTCCTCGGCATTGGCAACCGCCGTGCGGTCCTCGAGCGGGATAAAACTGTCGTCCTCGCGTGTGAGCACCACTTGGATCCCCAATTCCGCCTTGAGCCTTTTCGCCAGCTTTTTGCCGACAGCGAGAACGATATCTTTCTCCAGGATGCCATTGACTCCGACGGCGCCCGGATCCTTGCCCCCGTGACCGGGATCGAGAACGATCTTGCGCAGGCCGGGCATGACCGGCTTGAGCGCCTTGGGCGGCGCAGAGTCTCGTTTCTTTTCCACCGCGACAAGCTCCCCTCTACCCTTCTGACCCTGAATGTCGATGATCAGGCGATAGGGATCGGGCAGGAGAAAGGCCTTATGGTCGGCTAGACTGCTCATATCTAAAACCACCCGCACCACATCCTGGCTGAACTGCCCCACTCGAACTTGCTTGAGCAGGCGGTCCTCAACCACGATCGGCTGCGAGCCGCTCATTCCCAGCCGCGCGCCCAGCAGATCCACGTAGATCCTGGGCGGCAGCCCTTTAGAGGGCTCTTCTTTCAGGACGCGGGTTTCGAAGCGGATCTCCGTCGAAAGGTCCATGGTGATTCTCGTGTAGTTCTGCGAGGAGGTATAGCGGATCTGCGTCAGCAACGTTTTGCCTTTTTTCTCCCTCTCCTCATCCGCCAGCTTCATCGCCTCCAGCCGCTTGCGCGCCTTGGCCGCCCATTCTCCGCGGGGATGTTTGTCGACCAGCTCCTGATAGCGCGCGCGCGCCTCCGTCTCGTCCCCCTTTCCCTCCTCGAAGCTCAACCCCAGCCGGTATCGCGCTTCCTGCGCGAGCGGGGCGCTCGGATAGCGGGAGATGAGGGCGCGCCAGTTCTTTATGGCGAGATCGAGCGCGCTCTCCTTCTGGTTAAAACCGTACAGCTCGTAGTAGCTCTTGCCGGCGTGGAAAAAGGCGTCGTCCGCGTACCCGCTGCGGGGAAATTCCTGCGGGATTCTTTCGAAACGCTTGGCCAACCGCTCCCAGCGGCCGCTGTTCGCGCCGGTCACGGGGCTCTTTCTTAGAGTATCATATTCCTTCTTGGCTGACAGATAGAGATCCCTGTCCCGCGCCGCCGCCCAACCCGTATTCTGGCCGGCGACGAGGGCGACGGCCAGAAGGATCGCGGCGCGGAAAACCAAGCAACGATATCTAACAGTCATTCTTTTTCTTCCTTCGCCTGCTCCACCAGGGCGTTGAGGATGTTCAGGGCTTCGACAGGGGTCATGATCGACACATCGAGTTTCTTTAGCTCTTCGCTCAGCCGCCTTTCCACGGCGCTGAATAGCCCCATCTGCGCGGGCTCCTCGCCCCCGTGCCCGCGGGCCAGCCTGGGCCGGCCTTTCTCGTCCAGCTCCCCCCCCTCCAGATTCCTGAGGATCTCCTTCGCCCTCTCCACGACCGAGGGCGGCAGACCGGCGAGATGACCGACATGAATACCGTAGCTCCGGCTCGCCGCCCCCTCGACGAGCGTGCGCAAAAAGATCACCTCGCCCTGCCATTCTTTGACGGCGAAGTTAAAGTTCTTGACCCGTTCGTTGGTCAGGGCCAGATCGGTCAGCTCGTGATAATGGGTGGCGAAAAGGGTCCTCGGACGATGGGCGCTTTCGTGCAGGTATTCCGCCACCGACCAGGCGATGGAGATGCCGTCGAACGTGCTCGTCCCTCGCCCTACCTCGTCGAGGAGGATAAGGCTCCGAGCGGTGGCGTGGCGCAGGATGTGGGCCGTCTCGCGCATCTCGACCATAAAGGTCGACTCGCCCCGCGCCAGATAATCGGCGGCGCCGATGCGGGTAAAGATGCGGTCCACCAGCCCTATGCGGGCCTCGGCCGCGGGAACGAAGCTGCCCATCTGGGCGAGGATGACGATCAACGCCACCTGCCGCATATACGTGGACTTGCCGGCCATGTTCGGTCCGGTGAGCATCAGGATCTGCCGCGAGTCCGGCTCCACAGAGCAATCGTTCGGCACGAAGGCCCCCCGCCCTACTGCCGCCTCGACCACCGGGTGACGCCCTTCACGAATGGAGATGGCGAGATCGGAATCGACCCTGGGACGGACGAGGTGACGCGACGCGGCCGCTTCCGCGAGCGCGATCAGGACATCGAGAGTCGCCAGCGCCTGGCTCGTCTCTCTCATCTCGCCGTAATACGAGGCGACCTTCTCGCGCACCTCGCCGAAGAGCGAGAGCTCGAGCTTCACAATCTCTTGCTCCGAATTCAGCACCTTGGCCTCGTACTCCTTAAGCTCGGGCGTGATGTAACGCTCGCCGTTAACCAGGGTCTGTTTGCGGATGTAATCCGGCGGCACCGATTTGAGCTGGCTCTTGGTCACCTCGATGTAGTAGCCGAACACCCTGTTGTAGCGCACCTTGAGAGAGTTGATGCCCGTGCGCTTGCGCTCGCTGCCTTCAAATCGGGCGATCCACTCCTTGGCGTTTTGCCGCAGCGCGCGCAGCTCATCCAGTTCCGCGTGATAGCCCAGACGGATCACCCCGCCTTCCTTCACGGTTGCGGGCGGGTCATCGACCAGGGCCTTGCCGACGAGATCAACGACCTGGGGAAGTTCGCGCAATTTTTCCCTGACCGAAATGACCGACTGCGAGCGGTGCTCCTTCAGCTTCTCCTTAAGGGGGCCCAGCAAGCACAGGCTATCCTTCGCAGCCACCAGGTCTCTGCCGTGAGCGCTCCCCGAGACGATCCGTCCGGCCAGCCGCTCGAGGTCCTGCACGCCGCGGAGCTTTGCCCGCAGCTCCTGGCGCCCCTGGTAGTCCTCCGCCAGCTCCTCGACACCGTCGTGGCGCTGGCGAATCTCTTTCTCGTT
>MGSR01000048.1:0-2483 GCA_001798565.1 Deltaproteobacteria bacterium RIFCSPLOWO2_12_FULL_60_16 | reverse complement strand
AGCCACTGGCGCAGCCTGCGCGCCCCCATGGGGGTCAAGGTGTGGTCCAAAATTCCCAGCAGAGAGGCTCGCGTGTCGCCTTGGAAATCCCTCAGCAGCTCCAGGTTGCGCCGCGTGGTCTCATCGAGGACCAGATAGTGCGACGTGGAATAGTACCGGAGATCCTTGAGGACCTTGAGCGCCTCCGGGGAGTTTTCTTCCAGAAAAGAGACGATGGCCGCCGCCGCGAGGATTCCCTGCCGCCATTCTTCGTCTTCTGCGCCGCTCCAGAGGTTAAGGGACTTCAGGCGCTGAGGCCCTGACTGGGAAAAAGAGTGAAAGGCCACGGGGCTCAAGTGCACCGAGGCGAAGTCTCTTTGGATGCGCTCCGACAAGAGGCCGTCCGCGTCAGCCAGGATGATCTCGCGCGGCCGAATCCGGCCGATCTCCTCCGCCAGCGCGGCGTAGTCCGCAACTTGAGTAAAACGGAACTCGCCCGTGGTCACGTCGGTAAGGGCCACGCCGAAAGCTCCCTTCGCGCCGCAGAGCGCCGCCAGAAAACTGTTGTCGGTCGCGTCCAGCGCCTCTCCGTCGGTGACCGTACCCGGCGTGATCACCCGAACCACTTCCCGCTGCACCACCCCGCGCGCCAGCTTCGGATCCTCCACCTGCTCGCAGATGGCGACTTTATACCCGGCATCCAGGAGCTTCCCGATATAAGGGGTGGCCGCGTGATAGGGAACTCCGCAAAGCGGCACCGGCGCGTCCTCGCTTCGATTGCGCGACGTGAGCGCGATATCGAGTATCCTGGAGGCCTTCTCCGCGTCCTCGAAAAACATCTCGTAAAAATCTCCCAGGCGAAAAAACAGGATCGCATCCCGGTGTCTCTCCTTGATCTGGAGATACTGCCGGATCATGGGAGTGATCTTGGTCGCTTCCATCGTCGCTACGCCGATACCGTCCTCTTCCCTTCCACCCTGCGGATCTCCCTGCTCGCCGGCCCGCTCGCATTACCGGCGATCCGGCGCACTTCGCCGTTCAGTTCGCGCACCAGGTTGCCGATGCCGAGAGAGAAGACGAACTGCCGGTCCATTACATCGAGGATCTTGTTTTTATCACTGGTGAGAACGAAGAGTTTTTCGCCGTCCGTGAGATAGCGGAGCGAGCTCAACGGCCGCCCGGTCTCGGAAAAAGAACGCTTGAGGTAAGAGAGACAACGGCGGATCTTCTGCAGGCTCAGCCCGTAGTCCGTAAGATCCTTGACCACCTTGAGCTGGACGAGATCGGAAAAGGAGTAGAGGCGCTTGGTGCCGCGCCCCTCGGCGTGCTTCACCGACGGCCGGATAAAACCCCGCTCGTCCCAATACTGGATCTGGCGGAGACTCACCCCGACGATGCGGCTCACCATCTTGCTGTTAAAGTTTTCCATCCCCACCTCCGGTAAATGAAAACATGAATGTTTTCATCAGCATAGAGAGGTCCAGGGGGAATGTCAAGAACCGAAACTGCGGGTGATATCCCTCTCTTTCCCGCCCTATTTTGGCCCGGCCCTTTGCTTCAAGTAATAGGGGAGAAGCGAGGTTCCTCCGGAAAACGGCTCGCTGACCACGTACTCGAACTTGCTGCTCTCCCGCGGCCAGACGATCACGGAATTGCCGGCCGTTGCCACACTCTGACCGTTGGTGGAGACGACTTTTTTGCCCGCCGGCAAAATGAGCATGACTTCGTCGTGGACCAGCTCAAAACGCCAATCCTTTTCGTGCAAGTAGGACAGAATCGCGGCCTTGGAGGGGAAACATTTGGGGCACTTGATCTTGTGGAGCTTTCGGCCGCTCAGGACGCTGCCTTCCGCAAACAGCTCCCTCGAAATATCCTCAACCACATCAGGATCGAATTCCGCTTTTTTCTCTTCTGCCAACTGTTTGAGAGCCGCCCAGTCCTTCTCGATGCTGTAATCTTTCTCATCGGGCGCCGGTTTTGAAGCGATATCGTAATACTCGCGCCTCACCTCGCCCGTCTGGAAATCGAACGAGAACTTGTACTGCGACACCGTCAGGCAGCCGGTGAGAAGAACAGAGAGCGCGGCGCTACCGATAATGACCAACAATGGTCTCATATCGCGATGAGCTGGTAGGAGTCCCGTCCCTAACCTAAATTAGCAAGCAAGTCAGACAATATTTTTCCTACCTTCGGAAAACAAAAGCCGAGAAGCAGACCGACACCTCCGCCAAGCAATGCACCGGGAAGAATGTTCTCAAGGCCAAACGTCGAATCCGTAAAAATGAGGGCCACGATTAGCACAAGCACTCCGAGCAGCGCGCCCCGACCATACCGCCCAAGGCTCCAAGCAATCGGACCACGTGGTTGTTTGAGGCAGAACGACCTTTTCGGAGACCTTAGGCGGCCACCTCGACCGTAGCATAGAAATCCAGCTGCCGTGGTGTGCGTCCCGGAGTTACTGACCGATGTCGCGGCAGTGGCGGCTTAATCCCATCCTCGCGCAT
>MGSR01000047.1 GCA_001798565.1 Deltaproteobacteria bacterium RIFCSPLOWO2_12_FULL_60_16 | reverse complement strand
GGCCCTGTTGCTTTATGGCCGTGGGCCGGATAGAAAATAGGCTATCCCGTAAAGAATTAAGGAGAGGGCAATGGCACAGAAGTCCTTGAATAGCTTCGGCACGGCGGCGACGCTGAAAGTCGGCGATCAGACCTACAAGATCCACCGATTGGACAAGCTGGAGAAGGCGGGGTTCAAGACCGTCTCACGGCTTCCGGTGTCGCTCAAAATCCTTCTGGAGAATCTCCTGCGCTGCGAGGATAACCGCCACGTGACCAGGGCGGACATCGAGACGCTGGCGGGATGGAATCCCAAGGAAAAGAAAGAGAAAGAGATCGCCTTCATGCCGGCCCGGGTCCTGACCCAGGATCTCACCGGCGTGCCTGCCGTGGTGGATCTCGCCGTGATGCGCGAGGCGATGAAGCGTCTGGGCGGCGACGCGAAAAAGATCAACCCGCTCGTGCCCGTCGATCTCGTCATCGACCACTCGGTGCAAGTGGACACCTTCGGCTCGGCAAAGGCCTTTCATCAAAACTCGGAGATCGAGTTCCAGCGCAACGTCGAGCGGTACGCTTGCCTTCGCTGGGGACAAAAGGCCTTCAGCAATTTCAAAGTCGTGCCCCCGGACACCGGCATCTGCCATCAGGTGAATCTGGAATACCTGGGTCAGGTGGTCTTCCGGGCGAAGGAGGACAAAACAACACTGGCTTATCCGGACACGCTGGTCGGCATGGATTCCCACACGACAATGATCAACGGTCTGGGCGTGCTCGGCTGGGGCGTGGGCGGCATCGAGGCCGAGGCGGCGCTGCTCGGCCAGCCGATCATCATGCTCATCCCCGACGTCATCGGCTTCAAGCTTCATGGCAGGCTGCGCGAGGGCGCCACGGCGACGGACCTCGTCCTCACCGTGGTCCAGATGCTGCGCAAAAAAGGCGTGGTGGAAAAATTCGTCGAGTTTTACGGCGCGGGGCTTTCGAGTCTCAGCATCGCCGACCGCGCCACCATCGGCAATATGGCGCCGGAGTACGGGGCAACCATCGGCTTCTTCCCCGTGGATGATGAGACGCTCAGATACCTCAGGCTCACGGGACGAAGCCCCAGGCTGATCAAGCTGGTGGAGGCCTACTCCAAGAAGCAGGGCCTTTTCCGCACCGACGCCTCTCCGGATCCGGTCTTCACCGACACCCTGGAGCTCGACCTCGACGCTGTGGAGCCGAGCCTGGCGGGACCGAGAAGACCCCAGGACCGCGTCCCGCTCACGCAAGCAAAGGCCTCTTTCCGGGAGGCGCTGCCGGGCCTGATAAAGAGCGGGACACCGGATCAAACCGTTTCTGTCCAATTGAACGGCGACCGCGCCACGCTCGGCCACGGCGCGGTGGTCATCTCGGCGATCACGAGCTGCACGAACACTTCCAATCCTTCTGTCTTGATCGGCGCGGGCCTGCTCGCAAGGAACGCCGTCAAAAAGGGACTCAAGGCCAAGCCGTGGGTGAAAACCAGCTTGGCCCCGGGCTCGAAGGTCGTGACGGACTATTTGAAGGACAGCAGGCTCATGCCGTATTTGGAAAAACTCGGCTTCTATCTCGTCGGCTACGGCTGCACCACCTGCCTCGGCAATAGCGGTCCGCTTCCGGAGCGCGTCTCCGCCGCGATCCAAGAAGGGGATCTGGTCGCCGTGGCGGTTCTCTCCGGCAACCGGAATTTCGAGGGACGGATCCACCCGCAGGTGCGGGCCAACTATCTCGCCTCTCCGCCCCTGGTCGTTGCCTACGCCCTGGCGGGCCGGATGGACATCGATCTATACAAAGAACCGCTGGGCAACGACCAGAAAGGAAATCCGGTCTATTTAAAGGATATCTGGCCGGCGCCCGAGGAGGTGCGCGAGCAGATTCGCAAGTCGGTCAAGGCCGCCATGTTCAAAAAGGAATACGGCGAGGTCTTCGAGGGCGACAGGCGCTGGCAGAAGATGCCCACTCCGGAAGGGGAGCTGTTCGCCTGGGACGCTGATTCGACCTATGTGCGCGAGGCGCCGTACTTCAAAAATATGGGCAAGACTCCGACGGCGCTGAAAGACGTGGCCGGCGCGCGGGCCCTGGCGGTTCTCGGCGACTCGATCACCACCGATCATATCTCTCCCGTCGGCTCCATCGAGAAGAACGGGCCGGCGGCCCGGTATCTCACCGAGCACGGCGTCGAGCCCAAGGACTTCAACCAGTACGGCGCGCGGCGCGGCAACCATGAAGTGATGGTGCGCGGCACGTTCGCGAACGTGCGCCTCAAAAACCATTTAGCGCCCGGCACCGAGGGCGGCTGGACGGTGCATCTACCGGACAAAAAGCAGATGTCGATCTACGACGCCGCCATGCAGTACCAGAAAGAGGGCATTCCCCTCGTCGTCATCGCCGGTAAGGAATACGGCACCGGCTCCTCGCGCGACTGGGCGGCCAAAGGGCCGAGGCTGTTGGGCATCAGGGCGGCCATCGCGGAGAGCTACGAGCGCATTCACCGCAGCAACCTGATCGGGATGGGCATCGTGCCGCTGCAGTTCAAAGCCGGTGAGAGCCTCAAGTCTCTCGGTCTGACCGGATTCGAGACCTACGACATCACCGGGATCTCCGACGGGCTCACCCTGAGGAAGGAGCTCACCGTGAAGGCGAAAAGCGACGACGGCAGCGTAAAGGAATTCAAGACGATCTGCCGGATCGACACGCCTGCGGAGCTTGATTACTACCGCCACGGCGGAATTCTCGAGTACGTGCTGCGGCAGCTCCTTCAGAAGTAGCGATTCCTGCCCGGGCTCAAGCCGAAAAAACAAAACGGGCCCCCTCCTGTATGGGGGAGGCCCGTTTCTGGCGCGCTTTGCGCCGAACTTAATTTAGAATTTTCTGCTGCCCGCCCGTCCACTGGGCCCATCGCGCCTTGTGCGACGGTGGCCGGCAATCCCCACCGAAGTAAAGCCTCCGTTTTCTTGGTCGTCGAGGCGACCGTCGTGCCTTCAGGCACTCTAGTTGAGGCTACTTCGCGCCACCCGCCGCCGATGAAGCGCCGCCCGCGGACCGCGGGCTATCTTGGCCAGGCGGAGTTTCCTCTTCCATAGCCACCTCCTTTTTGTGGAAGGCTATGTTTGACTCTATGGACTTGCAACGGCCCTTTGTCAAGAGGCAATTTTCGTCTTTTCCTTCTCAATCGGCGCCGTGCCGATCCAATGGCCGATATCCACGACGATCCCCTCCGGTCCGCGGAACTTCGCCTCGTAGTGCGCGGCGCTGCCCAGCTCGATGGTGGCGATTTTCTTCGCCCCCTGGGCTTCGAGGGTTTTGCCCGCGACCGCGTCATCCTCAACCGTGAAACCGATGTGATCGATGCCGGGCCGGACCGGCTCTCCGTCCGGAGAAGTGATCCGGATCGGCAGGACGGTGATGTTGATGCTGCCGTCGGAGAGGTCGATCGCCTGGTTTTTCCGCCGCTGGGTAATCGTCATCCCGAGGGCGTTGACAAAAAAGTCCGCCATCCCCTCGACGTCCGCCGCCCTGTAGGCGATGTGTCGAATCTTCGCCATCTTCTCGCTCCTTTCGTTACTTGCCGCCGTAAACCCTGTCAAAGAATCCTTCGCTCTCGAGATTCTTGAGCCAGCTCGAGTCGATCAACTCCTCGGCTCTGAGGGATGCCACTTTAGGATTTCTCTCCCCGACGTACTTGATAACGGTCTTCGTTCCCTCCACCGTGGGATAAGGCTTTCGGTCCAATTCTTCCAGGGCCTCCAGATAGAAGTCTTCAGCCTCGTCCGCGCTGCGCAACCTCAAGTTCCTGGCGATCACTTCTTTTACCGCCTGTTTGTTTTCCCTGTTGAACGTGTAGGCATACCCCTCGACGATCGCGCGCGTGAGGCTTTCCCCAACCTTGGATCGGCTTGAGACGAAATCTCTTTTCGCGGCAAGCACGGTATTCTGGTAAGGGATCTTGGCTCGGCTCAAGTTGAGGAGCGGCGTGTATCCTTTGCCGACCATGACCTTGGTGGCGACTCGCTGCAGCATAGCGGCATCCAACGCCTTGGCCTCCAGGGCCGCCATCCGCTCGGGATCCAACCCGGTTTGAAGAAGGATGACGTTGTCCCGCTTAAGATTGAGACCCAGATGTTCCAGCGCGATCAGGGCAGAGGTATGTGAGGAGCCTCCGAAACGGGCCGTGCCGAGCCTCTTGCCTTTGAGATCCGCCCCCTTCTTTATGTTTGGCTGGCCCACCAGCGTGAACGGCGAGGTATTGCTGATGCCCAGGAATAGGACGATTTTCTCCCCTCCGGCAATCAAGCTAACCAGCGAGGCCGGCGCGGCCGCCGCGATCTGGATCTCCCCGGCGGCGAGCATCTGGGTCGCCAGCGTGCCCCCGCTTACAAAGATCAACTGGACGTCGAGCCCGTACTTGTCAAATATCTTTTTATCCCTGGCCACCCACAGGGGGGTATTGTGCGGCGTTGCCGTGGAGACGGCGATTCGAACCTGCTGCGGCCTCGCCGTTTGCGCCTGAAGAGAGCCGGCGGTCACAAGAGCCGAAAGAAATGCTACGATCTCGATCCGTCTCCATTTAGTCAGCATCCTGCCCCTCCTCTAACTTCTCCGACCAGAAAAAGACGCATCCTCGAGGGCCGGCCAGGGCTGCGTGCTCGGTGTTGCCCGGGATGACCAGCCTGTCGCCGGCCCGGCAGTCGAACCTCTGCCCTTTCACGGTCACCTCCATGCTTCCCTGCAAAAAGACCAGGAGCTTGGTTTCGGGATGGCGGTGCGGCTCGTAGGCCCGCCCCGGAGGGTCCTCGATGCAGACAGGGTCGTATCCCTCCCGGCGCACCTCCCCGGCGATCCTCTCTTTGTCGAGCGTCTTGTAAAACTTCGGCTGGTACATCGGTTTTGGTTATTCGTGTATTTGTTATTAGTGTATTCGTTCCTGGCGTATGCGATTGACGAGTAACCATTAACGAGCAACCACTATACTTTTCAACCTTTTCTCCAGCGCGGAACTTTCCTGCGGTTCGGTATGCCGTCGCCCAGCAGAGTCCTTCCACCCAACGGAAATTTCTTCGGCGGGATCGCGCCCATGACGAGAAACACCACGTCCCGCCTGGAGTCATTGCCGATGGCCCGATAGGCCTGCGGCGAGACGCGCATGATCGTCCCCTCCGGCATCGCATGGCGCCGGCCGTCGAGCATGATGCTCCCGGTTCCCTTGAGGGCGATAAAGACCTCCTCCTGCACCCGGTGACGGTGAACATAGCCGGCCCCGTCGCCGGGCCGGTACCGGACAAAGCTGAACCCCACCCCCTTGCAACCCATCAGCCGGGAGAGGAACTCCTTCTCCTTTACTTTGCCGAGCGGCATGAATAACTTCGCATACCGAGCCTTTGCCATGGAGCCTCCCGACGCCGAGAATTTTGTTGACCTTTGCCCCCGTAACGGAAGAAAATAGCCCCGTAAGAGGTCAAAAGCAAACAGATCTCATGTTTTACCGTTACCGCTTCGAATCGGAAATCTATGACACGCTCAGCCGCATCCCTTTGCACGTGCGTCTGAAGCTCGACGTCACCGGCGTCAAGATCTCTCTGAAAGGCTGGCTGGCCTTCGGCCTGGAGGAAAGAGCGGTCCTCTGCCATCTGCCGGTGGAGAGCGACGAGGAAAGAAAGGCCTTCTCTTCCTATCTCGATTTTCTTTCACGCCGGTACTTCGGCGCAGGGGCCTCCGTCGTCGCTCCCGTAGCCAGCCCGCCGTGGGAGGATTTGAGCCGGATACCGAGTTCCGTGATGGAGCAAAGCCGGGACAAAGAACCAACCGTAACACTCCACGAGTGGGCGGGATGGGACCTGTACCAGCGCTATGCCCTCTGCAAGCTGTCGGTTTCAAAAAACGAGCCCGAGCAGTTTTTCGCGGCGCTGCGCGAATTCCGTGAAAGAAGCGGCGATCGTCCTTGACGGAAGCGGCCCTCGCCTGCGCTGTTTTTTGGGTGGTATCCCGGTTGCGGCCTGTGGTATATGGCTTGGGCCTCAATCGCGCGACGACGCATTGAGCACAGTTTGAAGACCAATGTTTTCAGCCTGCATAAGCGCCGGCCCGGGAGGCTATCGAAGGGCCGATGCGTCAGTCGAGGAGCTTCAAGCGTATCTTCGGTTCAGCGTAGCGCAGGTCTATCGCATCGGACCTGAGAGAGCTTCTCGGGCCGGCTGACAGTGGTTCGACAGGCTCACCACCCTGAGGGAAACCGAAGGGCAGATGAGCCTTTTTCAGCGGGCTGTAGATGGCTAACTTAAAATCCAACGATACCAGGCTCTCCCGCGTCATGCCGTTCGGCATGGGCCAGGTAAAACCGCACCACTTCCGCGAGATGGCCGCAGTCGTCTGGGAGAACAAGACCGATCTGCGCTACGCCTGGGATATCCTGCGCCGCGGCGTCTGCGACGGCTGCTCGCTCGGCCCTTACGGCCTGCGCGACGATGTCATGGAGGGAATCCATCTCTGCATGAGCCGGCTGAAGCTCCTCCAGCTCAACACCATGCGCGAGCTCAAAGCTTCGGCGCTGGGCGATGCGAACCGGCTCCAGCATGGAGGACAGGAGAGGCTCCGCTCTTTGGGCAGGCTCCCCTTCCCCTTTGTCCGGCGCAAGGGAGATAAGGGTTTTACCCGCGTTTCCTGGGAGGAGGCGGCCGGGCTCGCGGCTCAAGCGATCCGCAGCAGCGCGCCTCAGCGTATGGGCTTTTTCACCACCTCCAGGGGGCTCACCAACGAGGTCTACTATGTCTTCCAAAAGCTCGCCCGGACACTGGGGACCAACAACGTAGACCTCTGCTCGCGCCTGTGCCATGCGGCCAGCGTCTACGGGCTGAAGGCCACTTTGGGGGTGGCCGCGCCGACCTGCTCGCTCGCCGATTTTATCGGCACCGATCTGCTCGTTATCTTCGGCTCGGACCTCGCCAACAATCAACCGGTGACCACCAAGTACATGTACTACGCCAAGAAGAAGGGCACCCGCATCCTGGTGGTCAATCCGATGCGGGAATACGGCCTGGAGCGCTACTGGATTCCTTCAGTGCTGCCGAGCGCGCTCTTCGGCACCAAGCTCATGGATGATTTTTTCCAGGTGCGCGTGGGCGGCGATATCGCCTTCATCAACGGGGTCCTCAAGGCGCTGAGCGCCATGAATCGCCTGGACAAGGAGTTTGTCGCGGGCCACACGCGCGGCCACGAAGAGCTCGAGGCCGCCCTGGACCAGCAGCCTTGGGAGATGCTGGAGGAGCGCTCGGGCCTTCCCCGCCTGGAGATGGAGCGCTTCGCGCAGATCTACGGCCTCGCCCGCACCGCGGTCTTCGTCTACAGCATGGGTCTCACCCAGCACGAATTCGGCGTGGATAACGTCAAGGCGATCGTCAACCTCGCCCTCGCCCGCGGCATGCTGGGAAGGGAGAAATGCGGCATCATGCCGATCCGCGGCCACAGCGGCGTGCAGGGAGGCGGGGAATGCGGCTCCGAGCCGGACAGGTTTCCCGGCAGCTTCCAGGTCAACGAGGAGAACGCCCGTCGCTTCTCCAATCTATGGCGCCACCCGCTTACCTCCACGCCAGGGCTGAGGGTGCCCGAGATGATCGAGGCCGCGCACAAGGGAGAGATGGAGCTGCTCTACTCCATCGGCGGAAATCTCCTGGAGACGATGCCGGATCGAAGGTTCGTGGCGAGCGCCCTGGCGCAGGTGGAGGTGCGGATCCATCAGGACATCGTCCTTAACAGCTCGATGCTGATCGATCCCGCGGGGCTGG